>JBAUJK010000114.1:0-7224 GCA_049683695.1 Burkholderiaceae bacterium | reverse complement strand
CCGCCTCGGCGCGCTGCGGCTGGCCCAGCCGGCGCTGCGCGAGCGGCCGGAAGACATCGCGCCGCTGGCCGAATGGTGCCTGAAGAACGCGCTGGCGGCGCTCGGCGCGCGTCCGCACCCGAACCTGCATGCCGAGGTCACCGCCTGCGCGCCGCTGCTGGCGCGCTACACCTGGCCCGGCAACGTGCGCGAACTGCGCAACCTGATGGAGCGCATCGCGCTGTTCCTGGCGGCCGAACCGCTGCAGGCGCTGTCGCCCGGCTTCATGCTGGCCAGCGCGCCGGAACTGGCAGGCGGCAGCGCCGCCCAGGCGCTGCCGATGCCGGCCACGCCGCATCTACACGAGTCGGTCGAGCAGGTGCTGGCGCGCTTTGGCGGCAACCGCGAGGCGGCGGCGCGCCACCTGGGCATCAGCCGCACCACGCTGTGGCGACGGATGAAAAGCGGTTAGAAACGTCTTTCGAAGCAGTCACAACTTGCGACCGGAAGAAACATGGCGCCATGCGCGACGATGGCGGTCGCGGCAGGAATCGGCTGTACCGTTTTCATATACTCCATCTATATGCCCCATGTTCCGCGCATGCAACCTTCGAAAAAGCCACATACTCCCATATTAGTCAGTGTTTGAGCCGACCTGCCGAAGGGCTGGCGTGCTACCTCTGCGCCTGCGCCCAGCCGACGATGCCCGCCTCGTTCATCGCGCCGGCCTGACGGGCGATTTCGCGCCCCTGCCGAAACAGCGCGAGCGTCGGGATACTGCGGATCGCATACCGCGCTGCCAGTTCCTGCGCCTGTTCGGTATCCAGCTTGGCCAGCCGCAACGCCGGCTCCAGCCGCGCTGCCGCCTGCGCGTAAGCCGGCGCCATGCTGCGACAGGGCGCACACCATGGAGCCCAGAAATCCACCAGCACCGGAATGTCGTTGCGCGTGATGTGGTGCAGAAAATTGGCGCTGTTCAGTTCCAGCGGCTGGCCAGTGAACAGTTCTCGCCCACATTTTCCGCAGGTCGGCCGGTCCGCCAACCGGGGCGCCGGCACCCGGTTCACCGTATCGCAATGCGGGCAGACGATATGCAAGGAATCGCTCATGATCTTTTCTCCGGATCACCGTTGGGCCGCCGGCCGCGGCTTCAGTTCCCGGCTGATGGTCGAGGCCGAGCGTCCAGCCGCCCTGCAGTCTCATGGTTGGCGCAGCCTTCGCATTGCCATTGAAAGATTTGCCGTCGGTCGTCCTCGGTGAGGTACGTATGGCGCAGGTCCGGCAACTTTCGACTGGCAGGTCACAAGGCTCGAATGCCAGCGCATCCTCACCCCCCTTTCTGCCGGACTCGTTGCACTTGATGGTTGCAACCGCCCAGACAGCAAATCGCGCGGGCATGAAAAAGCCGTCCCGCCGGCAAGCGGCGGGACGGCGTCGCTCTGACAGAGCTACTGCTTGCGCGCGATGAAGCCGCCCACCACTGCCGCGCCGGAACCGGCATTCGACAGCTTGAACGAGCCGCCGACCTCGGCCGGGCCGCCGCCGGCCACCGGGCCGAAGTAACGGCCGCCGACGCCGCCGCTCAGCGTCCCGCCGACCGTGCCGGTCAGGTAGTTGGCGACATTGCTGCCGACTGCACCCATCGCGGTGCTGGTGCTGAAGCTGACCGGCACATCGCCGGCCGGGGCGAACACGCGGCGCGCTCCCTGCACCGATACCGTCGCCGCCCGGGTGGCGAAATTGACCGTCACGGTCGCCGTCGCCCGGAAGTAGGCCGGCTCGTCGCTGGCGTTCGGTGCATACCAGCCGTAGGCGACCCCGGAATAGCTGGCGCTGCCCGAAGCCGGTACCGCGGCCGGATCGGTGACGGCGCCAAAGGCCACCGTGCCGCGCCGCTTCTTGTTGTGCTCGTTCAGCGCGCCCCAGTTGCCGATCTGCACCGTATCCTGGGTCTCCCAGGTGGCCAGGCTGCCGTAGCGGAAGCTCTGGTTATAGAAGTCGCGTCCGCCCTTCGAGCCCGGGAACGGCACGCCGATGCCGTTGCCGCCCTCCAGCCAGGTCGGGTTGCCGTCGGCGTCCGGCTGGCCGTTGCCGGCATGGATGTCGCCATCCTCGTGCAGCCGGAACACGTGCAACTGGTTCGGCGTAAAGCCGCCGCTCTGCCAGTTGCCGGCCTGGTATTCGGGTCCGGTGGTTTCGGTCGTGCGGCACGGCGTGACGTCGCAGCGCGACGGCTCGGAACGCGGGAAGTACGAGTTGTTGGCGTAATTGACCTGGGTGCCGGCCACGCCCTTGGTGGCGAAGTCGTAGAAGCTCAGGTTCGAGCTGTCCGGCAGTGCGCCGCTGGTGATCGCGCCGCTGGCATCCTGCTGCACCCGGCCCTGCGTGGTGCGGAAGGTCTCGATGATCTTCGGCCGCTCGACCTTGCCGTCCCAGGTCAGCCCGAGATTCGACAGCAGCAGCACCGGACTGGTGACATTGCCGCTGGAGTCGATATTGATCCGCACCTCGGCGGTGCCGCCCGAGGCCAGCATCAGGCCGGTGGCGGTGGTTTCATCGGGGTTCGGGTTCTTCAGGTCGCTGGTCGACTTGCCGTAGACCTGCACGCCGGAGCGCGTCAGCGCCACGCCATTGTCGATGCGCAGGATGGTGTCGCCGCTGCACAGCGTGCCGGAACCTTCGACGCAGGACATGGTGGTCGGCCCCGATACCGGCGGCACCGGCGTGTCGGGCGGCGGCGTGCCGGTATCGGTGGTCGAGTATTCGCAGACCTTGTCGGCGCCGGGCAGCGGATCGCCGAATACCTGGTTGTTGCAGCCGATCGAGCCGGTCGCGGTCTTGGTCACGTAGACGCCGCTGGCGCCGTAGCGCACCTGAGCGGTGCCGGTGAAGCTGCATACCTGCCATTCGACCGCGCACTGGATCCAGCCGGTCGACGGCGGCGGCGTGGTGGTATCGGACATGTATTCGCAAACCTTGTCGGCGCCCGGCAGCGGATCTCCGAATACCTCATTGTTGCAGCCGATCGAGCCGGTCGCGGTCTTGGTCACGTAGGTGCCGTTGGCGCCATAGCGCACCTGAGCAGTGCCGGAGAAGCTGCATACCTGCCACTCCACCGCGCACTGCGTCCAGGTGCCGCTGGGCGGCGGAGTGGTGCCGCCGCTGCCCGCAGCGGAAACCGAAATGCTGTTCAGGTTGACCTGGCCGGTATCGCCGGCAGCCACCCGGTAGCCGATCGTATTGGCGCCGGCGCGCAGCGTCACCCGCTCGGCCTGTTCGCCCCAGGTGCTCCAGTTGCCCAGCGGCGGCAGCGCGGTCTGCTTCACCCTGGCGCCGTTCACGTACACGCTCAGAGTCTGGTTGCCGGCGCGGCCGTTCAGGTAGCGCAGCGCGACGTCGTAGTCGCCGGCGGCGGTGGCGCTGACGCTGAAGGTGATGCCGTCGCCGACGGTCCAGAAGTTGGAAGCGAAGCCCTGCCCCAGATAATTCGGGTGGTCCTGTTCGAGCACGACGTTGCCGGAAAACTGCGCGCCATCGGCCAGGTAGACGGTGGCCGCATCGGCCAGAACCTCGGCCGTGGCCGGAGCCGACATCGCGGCGGATTGAGTACCGGTACTTGAGGAAGATGGATCGCCACCGCCACAGGCGCCAAGAGCGCCGAGCAAAGCCAGGAGGAATACACGGGCAATGCGGGTTCTTATCGCGATCACGGCGCCATCTCCTGTGGTTTAGATGGCACTCATCATAATCGCGTGGAAGCGCCGAATTAACGTTTCGACTTCTCCCTTTGATGCCTGTCAATCAGCTCCGTCCACGAAACTGCGGCATGGACGCCGGACGGCGCAGCCTCTCGACTCAATCGTCTCCGGCGCTGTCGATCCCCAGCTCCTGCATCTTGCGCGTGATGGTGTTACGGCCGATCCCGAGTCGCAGCGCGGCGTCGTTCTTGCGGCCGTGCGTATGGCGCAGCGCGGTCCGGATCAGCTCCGATTCGAACTGGCGGCCGAGCGCGGCCATGACCCCCGGCAGGCTGGCCGCCAGTAGGCGCGCGGATTCCTCCTCGAGCAGCGCGACCCAGTCCGAAGCGGGCGCGAAATTGTCGGTAGCGACGCCGTCCGGCGCGCCCGTCAGGTTCGGCGGCAGGTCCTCGACGCCGAGCTGGCGCTTTGATGGCAATAGCGAAGGGGTCGCCAGATATCTGGGTATCAGCCGCACCACGCTATGGCGCAGGCCGAACCGGCGCTAGCGCGGTCGCCCGGCCCGGCTCAGGTGGGAAGCGGGATCGCCACCCCGGCTGTGGCGCGTACCCCTAGATAAGCCTTGATCGAGGCAATCACCAGCGGCACGGCGCCAAACACGATGAAGACCAGGTCGCCCGGCAGCCGCAGCCACTCGATCAGGTGCGCACGTTCGCTGCCGATGAAGTCGAGGCTGCGCGCGTGCCAGTAGCCATGCTCGATCACGTCCCAGACTTGCAGCACGCCGCTCGGGAACAGGCTCAGCGCCACCATCATCGCCAGGCCGATATTGGTACCCCAGAACGCCACCTTGACGTACTTCTCGATCCCGGCCCAGTGCGCATCGTCGCTGGTCTGGCGCAGCACGAACACCGTCAGGGCGATTGCCAGCATGCCGAATACGCCCATCAGCGAGGCGTGGCCGTGGTTCGGCGTCAGCTGCGTGCCGACTTCGTAATAGCTGACGATCGGCAGGTTGATCAGGAAGCCGAACATGCCGGCGCCGACGAAATTCCAGAAGCCGACCGCCATCAAAAAATAAAACGTCCACTTGTGCGGGATGGCCACCTGTTTGTGGCAGATCTCGCAGGTGCCGCGGGTGGTGCGCACGAAATCCCAGGCATCCAGCGTCAGCAAGGTCAGCGGCACCACCTCCAGCACCGAAACCATCGCCGATAGCGCCATGTTGACATTGGTCTGGCCGGTGAAGTACCAGTGGTGACCGGTGCCGATCAGGCCGCCGAGGAAATACAGGATGGCATCCAGGTAGATCACCCGCAACGCGATATTGCGCCGGGTCAGGCCGAGCTGGTAAAGGGTCAGCGCCACTACCGTGGTGGCAAAGAATTCGAAGAAGCCCTCGACCCACAAGTGGATGATCCAGAAGCGCCAGGTATCGACCACCGTGTAATTGGTCCTGGCGCCGAAAAACAGCGCCGGGATGTAAAACACCGGAATCGCCAACGCCGCCACCAGGAACATCCGCACCAGCGGCTTGGCCCCGGGCTCGCGCAAGGCGGCCGGCCGCACCATGTTCGCCAACATCGCAAACCACACCAGCAAGCCGGCCACCAGCAGGTATTGCCAGAGCCGGCCCAGCTCCAGGTATTCCCAGCCCTGGTCGCCCAGCCAGAACCACCAGTCGCCCAACAGTTGCGCGATGCCCAGCCACTCTCCCAGCAGGCTGCCGCCGATCACCACCGCGAAGGCGGCAAACAGCACGTGCACCAGGCCCGCCAGCCAGCGCGGCTCGTCGCTGCGCAGCGAGCGGCCCAGAAACAGAGCGGCGGCGACGTAGGCGGTGGCGATCCAGAAAATCGCCATCTGCAAATGCCAGGTGCGCATCAAGTTGCTGGGGAAAATAGTCTCCAGCTGAAAGCCATAGAAACTGCCGGGATCGGCGCGGTAATGGGCGGTGGCGCCGCCCACCAGCGTCTGCGCCAGGAACAGCAGGCTGACCACCACGAAAAACTTCACCAGCGCGTTCTGGCCCGGGCTGGAACGCCCCGGCAACAACTGCGGATGCACGTGGTGGCCGCGCGTGACCCAGCCGAGATAATCGAATTTGCCGAACGCCAGCAGTACCGCGGCGATGCCGGCTAGGAGCACCAGCAGCGACAGCGCGCTCCACAGCACGGCGTCGCCAGTCGGCACGTTGCCGACGTCCGGATCGTAGGGAAAATTATTGGTATAGGAATAGCTGTGCCCCGGCCGGGCGGCGACCGAAGCCCAGGCGGCCCAAGTCACGAAGGCGGTGAACTGGCGCAACTCGGTCGGGTCGGCAATCAGATCCGCCTTCAGGCCGCCATTGCGCTGTGGATCGTGGAAGTATTCCGTCCAGTACGGTAGTTGCTGGCGATAGGCGGCGGATTCCGGCGCGGTCAGGCGCAACGTGCCGCTGGCGGCGTCGTAACGGTTGGTTTTCAGCGCCACCGCGGTTTCGGCGCGCACCGCCGCCTGCTGTGCTGCCGTCAGCGCCGCCAGCGGCTGTCCGTGCTGTTGGCGGGCGATCGCGTCGGCGGTATCGTCACCCATCCGATGCAGCGCCGCCGCCGAGTAATCCGGCCCCAGGTAGGCGCCGTGACCCCAGATGCTGCCGTTGGCCATCAGGCCGTACTTGAGAAAGATGGTTTGGCCGGCGCTGATATCGTCGCCGGTAAACAGCGTCGCGCCTTGGGCGTCCACCACCTGCGCCGGAATTGGCGGCGCATTGGTATAGGCCAGCCGGGTTAGCGCCAGCAGGACGGCGAAGCCCAGCACCATCACGATCAGCACGCTGCGCAGCCACCAGCGTGACAACGGACCATCGTCGTCAGTCAACGGTTGTGCGGCGTCGCTCATCATCAAACTCCCTGCCTGGACTACAGGCCAATGGCGATTGATATTGCTGGCGAGCGACAATGTGCAGCGGGGTTCGTTGTCGCGGGCAGTCCGGTCAAGCTGGAAGAAAGTTTATTTTTATCCATGCCGGAGTGCGCGGCTTGACGTCGGACAAATCGCAGGGTTGCCGGCACGAAGCGGATTGGCCGTTCAGCGACCTGCACTGTCGCTCCCGAGAAGGGGGCAGTGCCATGCCACGCTCTATATACTCCCATCAAGCACTATCCAACTCGGCCGAAATTATTGCGAAATATTCACATACTCCCTATAAATTCGATTCCGCTCAAGCTTAATCGTCCTTGACGCCATCGATCCCCAGCTCCTGGATCTTGCGCGTGATGGTGTTGCGGCCGATCCCGAGTCGCAGCGCGGCGTCGTTCTTGCGACCGTGGGTATGTTTCAGTGCGGTCTTGATCAGCGCCGATTCGAACTGGCGGCCGAGCGCGTCCATGACCCCCGGCAGGCCGGCCGCCAGCAGGCGCGCGGATTCTTCCTCGAGCAGCGCGACCCAGTCGGAAGCGGGCGCGAAATTGTCGGTGGCGACGCCGGCCGGCGGCGCGGTGGCCGGCGCAGCCGGAACCGCCGGAACGGCGGAAGCGAGCGCAGCGGTCGAAGCGGCCACAACGCC
>JBAUJK010000113.1:0-4295 GCA_049683695.1 Burkholderiaceae bacterium | reverse complement strand
GCGATTTCGGCGTCCGGCCGCACCCCTTTCAGCGCCAGGAAGCGGCCGCCCGGCGCCAGCAGATGGCCGGACCAGGCGACGAAATAGGCCAGTTCGGCGAACGCGCGCGAGGTGATGACATCGAACGGCCCGGCCCGCAATTGCTCGACGCGGCCGGTGTGGACGCTGACATTGGCCAGCCCCAGTTCGGCCTTGGCCTGGGTCAGGAACGCCGTCTTCTTGTGTACGGTATCGACCAGCGCCACCCGCAGCGCCGGGTCGGCCTCGGCGGCCCAGATTGCCAGCACCATGCCGGGCAGGCCGCCGCCAGCGCCGACGTCGAGCACATTGCGCGCGCCGGCGAACGCCGGCAGCGCCGCCAGCGAATCGAGCAGGTGCTGTGTCACCATCTGCGCCGGGTCGCGCACCGCGGTCAGGTTGTAGACCGCGTTCCACTTTGCCAACAGCGCCAGATAGTCCAGCAGGCGTTCGATTTGCGCCGCCGACAGTGTCAGCGGCAGCTGCTGCACGCCCTGCGTCAACTGCTCGGCCAGGCGGGCACGGTCGGAAGCTGCCATTGACGAGCTCACGCGGCGTCGGCGCCGGCGTCCGGCGGCGGCGACACCTTGTAGCCGCCCTTCTTCAAGTGAATCAGCAGCAGTGAAATCGCCGCCGGCGTGACGCCGGAAATGCGCGACGCCTGGCCGAGCGTCTGCGGCCGCTGGCGATCCAGCTTTTGCCGCACCTCGATCGACAGCGCCGCTACCGACATGTACGGGAAATCGGGCGGCAGCCTCAGGTTTTCATAATGTTCGCTGCGGCCGATTTCGCGCGCCTGGCGGTCGATGTAGCCGGCGTACTTGATCTGGATCTCGACCTGTTCCTTGACCAGCGGCTCGGCGACGCCGGGGCCGGCCAGCGGCTGGCCGTCGGTGCCGCTCAGGCTCATCAGCGCGTCGTAGTCGACGGTCGGCCGGCGCAATAGGTCGGCTAGCGCATACTCTCGCTCGATCGCTTTGCCCAGCACGCGTTCCGATTCGGCGGCGGTCAGCATGCGGGGATTGATCCAGGTCGATTTCAGCCGTTCCAGCTCGCGCGCCACCGCTTCCCGCTTGCGCTCGAACAACTCCCATTGCTCGTCGCCGACGCAGCCAAGGCGGCGGCCGATCTCGGTCAGGCGCAGGTCGGCGTTATCTTCGCGCAGCGACAGCCGGTATTCGGCGCGACTGGTGAACATCCGGTACGGCTCCAGCACACCCTGGGTGATCAGGTCGTCGACCAGCACACCGAGGTAGGCCTGGTCGCGGCGCGGCGTCCAGGCTTCGCGGCCCTGCGTCTGCAGCGCGGCATTGATGCCGGCCAGCAGGCCCTGTGCCGCCGCTTCCTCGTAGCCAGTGGTGCCGTTGATCTGGCCGGCGAAGAACAGGCCGTCGATCGCCTTGGTTTCCAGCGATGCCTTCAGGCCGCGCGGGTCGAAATAGTCGTATTCGATCGCATAACCGGGGCGCAGGATGTGCGCGTTTTCCAGGCCGCGGATCGAGCGCACCAGGCCGAGCTGGATATCGAACGGCAGGCTGGTCGAGATCCCGTTCGGATAGAACTCGTTGGTGGTCAGCCCTTCCGGCTCCAGGAAAATCTGGTGCGACGCCTTGTCGGCAAAACGATGAATCTTGTCCTCGACCGACGGGCAGTAGCGCGGCCCGACGCCTTCGATCTTGCCGGTATACATCGGGCTGCGGTCCAGACCGGAACGGATGATATCGTGCGTGCGGCTGTTGGTATGCGTGATCCAGCACGGCAGCTGGCGCGGATGCAGCGCCGTCGAACCGCGCACCGAGAACACCGGGATCGGATCGAGATCGCCCGGCTGCTCTTCCATCACCGAAAAATCGATGCTGCGGCCATCGATGCGCGGCGGCGTGCCGGTCTTCAGGCGGCCGATGCCGAGCCCCCCCTCCTTCAGTTCGCGCAGGCGTGCCGCCAGAGAAATCGCCGGCGGATCACCGGCGCGGCCGCCGGAGTAATTGTCCAGGCCGACGTGGATTTTTCCATCCAGAAACGTGCCAGCGGTCAGCACCACGGCGCGCGCGCGGAAGCGGATGCCGACCTGCGTGACGGCGCCGGTGACGCGGTCGCCCTCCACGATCAGGTCATCCACCGCCTGCTGGAACAGCCACAGGTTCGGCTGGTTTTCCAGCATGCCGCGGATCGCCTGCTTGTACAGGATGCGGTCGGCTTGCGCGCGCGTGGCGCGCACCGCCGGCCCTTTCGATGAATTCAGCGTGCGGAATTGGATGCCGGCATGATCGGTCGCCAGTGCCATTGCGCCGCCCAGCGCATCCACCTCCCTCACCAGATGCCCTTTGCCGATGCCACCGATGGACGGGTTACAAGACATCTGGCCGAGAGTTTCGATATTGTGGGTCAACAATAGCGTCTTGCGTCCCATGCGGGCGGCCGCCAGCGCGGCTTCGGTACCGGCATGGCCGCCGCCGACCACAATAACGTCGAATTCGTCAGGGAAAAACATGATGCGCCTCAGGGCGACAGTGGGCAGAGGGCGAATTATAAGGCGTTTTCAGTGCTCCCATTGGAGAGCCGAATGTTCCACGTGGAACATTTGTCAGTGCAGATAGCCACGCAGCATGGATACCGCGATCAGAGCCAGCCCCAGGCCGATCAACCAGAACTCCCAACGGGCCAATCGCGGCGCCGCCGGCACCGTGGACATCCTTGTCGGGTTCTGCGTCTTCGGATGAATCGCGTTGTGATGTGCCTTGGGCGCACTGTGATGCGCCTTGGGCGACGTGCCCTGCCCCGCTTCGGAAGAGGATGCCGGGTGCGGCGCCCGCACTGCATCGGGTGCCCGCGCTACCGCCCAATTGTTCATATCGAAAACTTCCGGCTGAGGCGATGGAAGCGGAGGCGCAGCGGCCAATAGATCCTCGTCTGCCATATCGGCATCCATCCGGATCAGCGTCACCGGATCGAGCGGGTCTTGCCGCAAGAATGAATCCACCACTTCGGGCGCGAATATGTCCTTGCTCGGCTCGGCTTCAGGCAGCAGGATTTCCGTCGCCAGACCCAATTGCGCCAGTTTCAGCAAAGCGCGTTCCAGTCTTTGAGGCGTCAGCCCGAGCAGCTTGCCGGATAGAGCTTGATAGGACGTTACCCCATCGATCATCAGCAGCGCGACCCGCTCGCTCTGGGTCAAGCCATGCGTCTTGTTATGAATTTCCTCGCGCCCGCTGTCGGTGCGCTGGTAAATGCAGGCGTCGTCCATGATTGTCCGATCCTGAGTACTGTTCCACGTGAAACAGTATCGCTATATAAATCATTTCAAAAATGCATCATAAGCCGTTTTAAGGATCAGGATACTGACCACAAATAAAAATATTTTGCGGACGAATGCGCTGCCATGGCGGATCGCCAGTCGACTGCCCACCAGCGAACCGGCGATATTGAATACCGCCATCGCCAGGCCAAGTTGCCACAGCACGTGGCCGCTGTAGCCGAACCACAGCAGTGCGGCAAAATTGCAGGCGACGTTGACCACCTTGGCGACCGCCGACGCCCCCAGAAAGTCGAAGCCGAAGAAGCGTACAAACACGAACACCAGGAAGCTGCCGGTTCCCGGTCCGAAGAAACCGTCATAAAAGCCGATGCCGCCGCCCACCAATACCGCGATTAGCCTTTCCCGGGTGCCCGCATGCAGTGGCGCATGGATGCTGCCGAAATCCTTCTTGCGAAAGGTGTAGATTGCCACTGCCACCAGGATGAACGGCAACAGCCGGCGCATGAAATCCGGCGGAATGTGCGTGACGGTATAGGCACCGACGAAGGCCAGAGCAAAAGCCGCCAGCGCTGCCGGTGCCGCCGTGTTCCAAGCCATCCGCACGCGCCGCGCATAATTGAGGGCGGCCGCGCTGGTGCCGAGGATGCTTGCCACCTTGTTGGTGCCGAGCAGGCTGGCCGGGGTGGTATTCGGCATCACCGAAAACAGCGCCGGGATCTGGATCAGGCCGCCGCCACCGACGACGGCGTCGATCAGGCCAGCCAGGAAAGCGGCAGCCGACAGGAGAAAATAATCAAGCATTGCTATTCTTATGGAAGGATGCCAGCACGCAGGGTGGCATGGAAATCAACGCGCCGATGCGGGAAAAGGCATGGCGCCATCGACGCCAAGCGGTTATTTTACGGTCGGCAGGCCTGAACCGGCAGGAATGTTTTCTCAATGGAAGATCGGTGCCACGATTGGCCGTAATTGCTATGCAGCAGTCGATAGCGACATATACTCCCTCTATTGCTCTTTGTTG
>JBAUJK010000112.1:0-4427 GCA_049683695.1 Burkholderiaceae bacterium | reverse complement strand
GGCGACAACGTCACGATCACGGTGCAGCTGATCAACCCGATCGCGATGGAAGAAGGCCTGCGCTTTGCCATCCGCGAAGGCGGCCGTACCGTCGGCGCCGGCGTGGTGGCAAAGATTATCGAGTAATCGAAGTTCGCGGGCGGTTATCCGCTTTCGTCAATGAATATGCCGCGGGCGTTCCACCGCCCGCGGTTCGCTCTTTAAAGGAAAAAAGATGTCCACTCCCAACCAGAAAATCCGCATCCGCCTGAAAGCCTTCGATTACCGTCTGATCGACCAATCGGCGCTGGAAATCGTCGATACCGCGAAGCGCACCGGCGCCGTGGTCAAGGGTCCGGTTCCGCTGCCGACCCGCATCCAGCGTTTCGACGTGCTGCGTTCCCCGCACGTCAACAAGACTTCGCGCGACCAGTTTGAAATCCGCACTCACGTGCGCCTGATGGACATCGTCGATCCGACCGACAAGACGGTCGACGCACTGATGAAGCTCGACCTGCCGGCTGGCGTCGACGTCGAAATCAAGCTGCAGTAATACGGCGGCATGGAGCGGCGGCAAAGGCCGTCGTTTCCTGCCTCGCGCGCCGGCTTGTAACGGCCCGTCATGCGAGGCAATGTAGGTTTGAAGAGACGCCGGTCTTTCCGCAGTTGTGGAAATGCTGGCGCCACGCTATAATGCTCGGCTTCGGCGAAAATGCGCGAAGCATTCTCGCTTTGTCGAGTGGTACAACATCAGCCCCGCCCAATCGCAGGCGGGAATGGAGAAAACAATGAGCTTGGGCCTTGTTGGTCGCAAGGTTGGCATGATGCGCATCTTCACGGATGACGGCGAATCGATTCCCGTCACCGTGCTGGACGTATCGAACAACCGCGTGACGCAAATCAAAACCCCGGACACGGATGGTTATTCCGCTGTTCAGGTCGCATTCGGTCAGCGCCGCGCTTCCCGTGTCAATAAAGCCGCCGCCGGACATTACGCCAAGGCGGGTGTCGAGGCTGGCGCAGTCCTCAAAGAATTCCGTGTCGATGCCGCCAAGGCTGCCGAAATGAAGGCGGGCGACGTCGTCGCTGTCAGCCTGTTCGAGGCTGGTCAGAAGGTCGACGTGCAGGGCGTGTCGATCGGCAAAGGCTATGCCGGCACGATCAAGCGCTACAACTTCGGCTCCGGCCGCGCCACCCACGGCAACTCGCGTTCGCATAACGTGCCGGGTTCGATCGGCATGGCGCAGGATCCGGGCCGTGTGTTCCCGGGCAAGCGCATGACCGGTCACATGGGTGATGTCACCACCACCGTGCAGAACCTCGAAATCGCCCGTGTCGATGCCGAGCGCCAGCTGTTGCTGGTCAAGGGTGCGGTGCCGGGTGCAAAGAACGGTCAGGTCGTGGTTTCGGCTGCCGTCAAAGTCAAAGCCAAGAAGGGGGGCTAATCGATGGAACTCAAGCTCCTTGATGAACAAGGTCAGGCCGCGTCCAACGTCGCCGCGCCGGATACCATTTTCGGTCGCGATTACAACGAAGCGCTGATCCATCAGGTCGTGGTCGCCTATCAGGCCAATGCGCGCAGCGGCAATCGCAAGCAGAAGGATCGCCAGGAGGTCAGCCACACCACCAAGAAGCCGTGGCGCCAGAAGGGCACCGGGCGCGCGCGCGCCGGCATGTCGTCGTCGCCGCTGTGGCGCGGCGGTGGCCGCATCTTCCCGAACTCGCCGGAAGAGAATTTCTCGCACAAGGTCAACAAGAAGATGTATCGCGCCGGTGTCTGCTCGATCCTGTCGCAGTTGGCGCGCGAGGGTCGTCTGTCGGTGATCGAAGGCCTGACGCTGGAAGCGCCGAAAACCAAACTGTTGTCGCAAAAATTGAAGGGCATGGGACTGGATTCCGTGCTGGTCATTACCGACACTCTTGAAGAAAACCTGTTCCTGGCATCGCGCAATCTGCCGAGCGTGCTGGTGGTCGAGCCGCACCAGGCCGATCCGGTTTCGCTGGTGTTCTACAAGAAGGTCCTGATCACCAAGCCGGCCCTGGCAAAGATCGAGGAGATGCTGGCATGAGCGCAGTGGCAAAACATAGCGAAGAGCGCCTGATGAAGGTGCTGCTGGCGCCGGTCATCTCGGAAAAGGCAACCATGCTGGCTGAAAAGAGCGAGCAGGTGGTCTTCCTCGTGACGCCCGATGCCACCAAGCTGGAAGTGAAGGCGGCGGTCGAGCTGCTGTTCAAGGTGGAAGTCGAGTCGGTGCAGGTCGCCAACCGCCAGGGCAAGCAGAAGCGTTCGGGCCGATTCACCGGCAGGCGCAACCATACCCGGCGTGCATTCGTGTGCCTGAAGCCGGGCCAGGAAATCAATTTCACCGAAGAGGTTAAGTAATGGCACTGGTTAAAGTAAAGCCGACCTCGCCTGGCCGTCGCGGTATGGTGAAGGTCGTCAATGCCGACCTGTACAAGGGCCGCCCGTTCGCAGCCCTGACCGAAAAGAAATCGAAGAGCGCCGGCCGCAACAATAATGGCCACATCACCACCCGCCACATCGGCGGCGGTCACAAGCAGCACTACCGCGTGGTCGATTTTCGGCGTAACAAGGATGGCATCCCGGCCAAGGTGGAGCGGATCGAATACGATCCGAACCGTAGTGCCCACATCGCGCTGCTGTGCTATGCCGATGGCGAGCGCCAGTACATCATCGCCGCCAAGGGCATGGCGGTGGGCGATCAGCTGATGAATGGCTCCGAAGCGCCGATCAAGTCCGGCAACTGCCTGCCGATTCGTAACATCCCGGTCGGCACCACCTTGCATTGCGTCGAGATGTTGCCCGGCAAGGGTGCGCAGATCGCCCGTACCGCCGGCGCCGGCGTCGTGCTGATGGCTCGCGAAGGAACTTACGCGCAGGTCCGTCTGCGCTCCGGCGAGGTGCGTCGCGTGCATATCGAATGTCGCGCGACGGTCGGCGAAGTCGGCAACGGCGAGCACAACCTGCGCAAGATCGGCAAGGCCGGCGCGATGCGCTGGCGCGGCGTGCGCCCGACGGTTCGCGGTGTCGTGATGAACCCGGTTGATCACCCGCACGGCGGTGGCGAAGGTAAAACGGCGGCGGGTCGTCATCCGGTCTCGCCGTGGGGCCAGCAGACCAAGGGCAAGCGGACGCGCCGCAACAAGCGTACGTCGTCGATGATCGTTTCGCGCCGCGGCAAGAAATAAGGGGTAACACATGACACGTTCATTGAAAAAAGGGCCGTTCTGTGACGCCCACCTGGTGAAGAAGGTCGAGGCGGCGCAGGCAGCCAAGGACAAGAAGCCGATCAAGACCTGGTCGCGCCGCTCCACCATCATGCCGGACTTCATCGGCCTGACGATCGCTGTACACAATGGCAAGCAGCACGTGCCGGTGTACATCTCCGAAAACATGGTCGGGCACAAGCTCGGCGAGTTTGCGCTGACCCGTACTTTCAAGGGTCATGCGGCCGACAAGAAGGCGAAGAGGTAAGGTGCGAGATGGAAACTAAAGCTACTCTGCGCGGCGTACGGCTGTCGGCCCAGAAGGGCCGTCTGGTCGCCGATCTGATTCGCGGCAAGAAGGTCGATCAGGCGCTCAATATCCTGGCCTTTAGCCCGAAAAAGGGCGCAGTCATCATCAAGAAGGTCCTCGAATCCGCGATCGCCAACGCCGAGCACAACGACGGCGCCGACATCGACGAACTGAAGGTCAAGACGATCTACGTCGAGAAGGGCGCGGTGCTGAAGCGCTTCACGGCGCGGGCGAAGGGCCGCGGGGATCGTATTTCCAAACAATCCTGTCACATTTACGTGACTGTCGGCAACTAAGGAGTCACGATGGGACAGAAAATACATCCGACCGGTTTCCGCCTCTCGGTCACCCGCAACTGGGGCTCGCGCTGGTATGCCGGCAGCGGCAACTTCGCCGACATGCTGAACGAAGACCTGAAGGTCCGTTCCTACCTGAAGACCAAGCTGAAGAACGCTTCGGTCTCGCGCGTCGTCATCGAGCGCCCGGCCAAGAATGCCCGCATCACGATTTTCAGCTCGCGTCCGGGTGTGGTGATCGGCAAGAAGGGTGAGGATATCGAGGTCCTGAAGGTTGCGCTGACCAAGATGATGGGCGTGCCGGTGCACGTCAACATCGAGGAAGTCCGCAAGCCGGAAATCGATGCCCAGCTGATCGCCGATTCGATCGCGCAGCAGCTCGAAAAGCGCATCATGTTCCGTCGCGCGATGAAGCGCGCGATGCAGAATGCGATGCGGCTTGGCGCCCAGGGCATCAAGATCATGTCCTCCGGCCGCTTGAACGGCATCGAAATCGCGCGCAAGGAATGGTACCGCGAAGGCCGCGTGCCGCTGCATACGCTGCGCGCCGAAATCGACTACGGCTTCGGTGAAGCGCAGACCACCTACGGCATCATCGGCATCAAGGTGTGGGT
>JBAUJK010000111.1:0-2209 GCA_049683695.1 Burkholderiaceae bacterium | reverse complement strand
CCCACGCGCGCCTGGCGCGGCGGCGCCTCGACCGGCCGGAACGGTTCGTCGGCGCTGGAACTGACCACCAGCCGGCCGTCGGCGTCCAGCAGAAAGAGCACGCCGTGCTCGCTGAGCTTCAGACGGCGCAGCGCTGCCGTCAACGCCGCCAGCGGCAGATCGGTGGCGACCGCCCCGGCCAGCTGGCGGTCGGCGCGGTACACCGCCCGCGCCAGCGTGAGGGTCGACCGCGCGTTGCTGAAGTCGTGGTAGACCGGCGCCCATACCGGTTTCGCCTGCGGCTGCGCCAGCGCCGCCCGGTACCACGGACGCTGGCGCGGATCGTAATCGTCGCTGCGCAGCAGGCGCTCGCGATCGCCGGGAGCGTCGATCAGGTACACGCGGCGCTGCAACTCGCCCGGCTGGCGCAGATAGAGTTCGACCCGATCCGGCACGGTGCGGTCGATGCCGACAAAGCTGCCGTCGGCGCCGCCGAAATAGACCGCCCGCCCCGACGCCTCCGGCTGGCCGCTGACCGACAGGCTCCAGAACTGGTCTTCCAAGGTCGCCGGGCTGGCGACGAACGGCGGCGGCAGCGCGCCGCCGTGCGACTCCGGCACCACCGCTTCGAGCACGGTGCGCGCTTCGACCAGATGATTGCCGGTCACACCGCCGACCCGGCCCACCATGTCCAGCAACACCCGCTGCATCAGCGCGCCGACCGCCTCCGCGGTCGCCTGGAACGACACCCAGCCGATCGCCAGCGCAACGATCGCCACCATCGAGACGAATGGGAGAACCAGCTGCCGCCGCAACGAAGACTTGATCATGCCTCCCCCAGACTCAGATCGATCGGACCCTCAGGACAGGATTGCATTGGCGCCGCGCCACCGGCGTTTTTTATTTGGCCGCGTCGCGCAGCCGGCGTGGCTTCGCAGGACGGCCGGCGCTGCGCGCACCGACCCGGCCGAACTGGCTCTAGCGCAGGCCGAGCCAGAGCCCGGCCGGCACGAAGGCCAGCGCCAGCAGATTCCCCAGCAGCACGATCGAGGCCACCTTGTCCGGCTCCTGCTGGTATTGCTCCGCCACCATAAAGCAGAACACCGCGGGCGGCAACGCCGCGAACAGATACATCTGGCCGCGCTGCGCCGGCGCCAGATTCATCCACTGATCCAGCAGCGCGGCGATTGCGATCCCGGCCAGCGGGCAAACCAGCGCGCCGACCAAGCCGATGTGCCAGCTCTTCAGGCTGACGTCGCGCATGCGTACGCCGAGCGAAAACAGCATGACCGGAATGCACGCTTCACCGAGCATCTTCAACGCCTGGAACAACGGCCCCGGCAATGCCAGCCGCAGGATTGCGAACAGCATGCCGGCGATCATCGCCAGCATCATCGGGCTGGCCAGAAAGCGAAAGGCCGAACCGGACGCGCGCTGGCGGCCGGCTTCGATGATCTTGATGCCGACCGTGAAATACACCAGGTTGGAAGCCATGAACAAGGCCACGGCCGGTGCCAGCCCGTTGGCGCCGAATGCCAGCACCGCCAGAGGCAAGCCCATGTTGCCGCAGTTGTTGTACATCATCGGCGGCACGAAGCTCTTGACGTCGTAGCCGAACAGGCGCGCCACTGGCCACGCCAGTACGCCCGAGCCGATTGATATCAGGATCCCGGCCAGCAGCAGCGCGGCGTTTTGCCCGAGGTCGAAGTCCTTGCCGGCCAGCGCCGAAAAGACCAGCAAGGGACAGAGGATGTCGGTGCTGATGCGGTTGACCGCCGTCATGTCGGCCTTGGCTGCGCCCCCGCGCAGACGGGCGTAAGCAAAGCCGAGCGCGATGATGATGAAGACCGGGAGAATGATGCCGAGGATGCGCTCGAATACGTCCATTGAAGCTGTCTGCCGAAATTGTGCCGGTGAAGTAAGGGCGTGGAAGCGGATGCGACAAAAGACGATACCGCCCAATCTTTGCGGCGTTCCGTCGCGCCAAGCCGCCTATTTTCCCTTAATCAAGAAAAAACAGCAGAACATCCTCGGTTTCCGATGAATTCTCGGGCTGGAGTAGGTCGTTGCGCCTTCGTTGGATGTAGGCGTGCGTTACCAGCATTTTTCGAATGGCGGTTATGCAGAACCGAACGACGGCGTGAATTTCGTCGGGGTGCGGTTGCGCTACCGGTTTTGACGCGGGCCGATGGCCGACCGGGAGAAGCGCGGGTTTCCGGCGCGCCAAAGC
>JBAUJK010000110.1:0-3403 GCA_049683695.1 Burkholderiaceae bacterium | reverse complement strand
GGACGGTCACGTCCGCCGCGCCGGACTGGTACGCCGGCCTGAAGGCCGAACTGCGCCGCTGCGCCGAGAAGGACAACTTCATCAGCCGCGGCCTCTGCGGGGAGCGCGCCAAATTCCGGTTTTGCGGCGACGGCAATCACTGGGGCGAAGTGCCGGAATGCGTCAAGACGCAGGAAACCACCAATTACTGACGTATCGCGCAAGCAGGACCTGAAAAACGAAGAACCATTCCAACGGAGACACTACATGGATATCGGCACCACCCCATCGCAATACAGCCTGCTGCGCCTGGGCGATGCCTGGCGTAACAGGGCCGGCATGATGACGCTGCTGTCGAGCTTTATCGCCAGCGCCATACTGATCGCCGCCGGCATCAAGAGTGGCGTCGGCATACTGATTTTTCTGATGGTTCTGCTCGGCTATCTGGTGTTCTTGTTCGGCCTGAACGCGGCCGGCATCCAGTTTATGGAGCAGGCCGCCGGCCGCCCGGTCAGCAGCGTCACGAGCGCGCTGCTGGCGAGCCCGATGGTGGTGCTGCGCACGATCGGCCTGGTGATCCTGCTGCTGCTGGTGATGCTGGTATTCACCGCGGTCGCCGCGCTGATTCTGTTCGTCTGCAAGATTCCGGTGGTCGGCGCGATTCTGTACATGGTGGCGCTACCGCTGTTGGTCTTCACGGCGGCGTTGCTGCTGCTCGGGTTTTACGTGATCGCCAGCCTGGCCGCGCCGGCCCTGTGGGATGGACATTCGCTGAAAAGCGCGCTGTCGCAGCTGTGGGCGGTGGCGACCCAGCGGCCGATGGAAGCTTTCCTGAACCTGTTGCTGCTGGTGCTGACGACCAGCTTCATCAGCCTGCTGGTGTTGGCTTTCCTGGCGGCCGGTGGCAGCATGATCGGCGGCCTGTCGGCCAGCATTCTCGGCGGCCAGATGATGGGAGAACTGACTTCCCTATCGGTGGACGCGCTGATGTACGGCGACTTCAATAGCGGCCTGGTGGTCGCCGGCGTGATCGGTTTTGCGGTCGTCGCGGTGGTGGGCTTCACCCTCTACATGGCGATGTGCATGCTGGGCGTGTCGCTGACCTACCTGAAGGTCAGCGGCGGCTTGGATACCGCCGCCGCCCAGCAGGCGATGGACGCGATGGTCGCCAAAACCAGGGAACGGGCGCAGCAGGTTGCCGACGAAGCCAGGCGCCGCAGCGAAGAACTCAGGCGCCGCAACGAGGAAGCGCGGATCGTCACCCAGCAGCGGCTGGAGCAGCAGGCGCGCGACAGCGCGGCGGCAGCGAGGCCGGCCACCGTGCCGGCTCCCCTTGCTCCCATCGACGCCGCCGTGCCACCACCGGTAGCCACGGTCGCCACCAGTTGCGCCAATTGCCACGGCAATGTCCAGCCGAACGACCTGTTCTGCGGCAACTGCGGCCATCCACAGGGCTAGGGTGTCTCCCGCGCCGTGCCCCCTGCATTCATGGTACGGCGCGCGCATCCCGACCCTGAAGGCGCGCGGCGACATACTAGAATGATGGTGCGTCGCCGACGGCGTACTCCTTCGCGCCTTGAGTTCAATGCTTCGAAAAATCATCCATTGCGATTGCGACTGCTTCTACGCCGCGGTCGAGATGCGCGACGATCCGACATTGCGCGGCCGGCCGCTGGCGGTCGGCGGTCGGCCCGACCAGCGCGGCGTGGTCGCCACCTGCAACTACGAGGCGCGCCGCTACGGCGTGCGCTCGGCGATGGCGACCGCGCAGGCCTTGAAGCGTTGCCCCGACCTGCTGGTGCTGCCGCCGGCGATGGAAAAATATCGTGCCGCATCGCGCCAGGTGATGGCGATCTACCGCGACTACACCGAGCTGGTCGAACCGCTGTCGCTGGATGAGGCCTATCTCGATGTCAGCGCCGCCGGCCGCGCCCGCAGCGCCACCGCGATCGCGCAGGAAATTCGCGCACGCATCCGCGAGACGGTCGGCATCACCGCCTCGGCCGGCATCGCCCCCAACAAGTTCATCGCCAAGATCGCCAGCGACTGGAACAAGCCGGACGGCCAGTTCGTGGTCAAGCCGCACCAGGTCGACGCCTTCGTCGCCGCGCTGCCGGTGGGCAAGCTGTTCGGTGTCGGCCGCGTCACCGCCGAACGGCTGCGCCGGCTTGGTGCCGACACCTGCGGCGACCTGCGCGCCTGGCCGCAGGCCGAGCTGCAGCGCCATTTCGGCAAATTCGGCGACCGCCTGTTCGAACTGTGCCGCGGCATCGACCACCGCGAAGTCTGCCCGGACCGCATCCGCAAGTCGGTCAGCGTCGAGGAAACCTATGCGGTCGACCTGCCCGACCTGGAGGCCTGCCTGGCCCAGCTGCCGGCGCTGACCGAACAGCTGCAGGCGCGCATCGCCCGCGTCGGCGCCGCGCCGTTCGTGCACAAGCTGTTCGTCAAGATCCGCTTCGCCGATTTTCGCAAGACCAGCGCTGAATGCGTGGCCGGCGCGGACGGCGTACAGCCGGCGCGCTTTCGCGAACTGCTGGCCACCGGCTTCGCGCGCGGCCAGCGGCCGGTGCGCCTGCTCGGCCTCGGCGTGCGGCTGGAAGAGGCCGAGCAGGTGCCGTCGCAACTTGGCCTGTTCGGCGACGCCGCCGGCACTGCGCGATAGCGCCAGCGCAATCGGGGCGGTGCGCTTTCGCGGCCGGGCGCGCAAATTACTCCGATCCCGCTGTCACAGTTTCCGAGCAGATACCTTGCCGCTCCCGCCGCGCAAGGAATTCGACTCTGACCCCAATTTCATCTGGTAAAGTCGGCCGCCCTGTCGCCAGCGGCGTGTAGAATGGCGCCCCTTTTCGCTTTTTCGCTTCGCTTCCCATGTGGTTCAAGAATCTGCAGACCTACCGCCTTCCCGCTCCCTGGGCCGTCACTTCCGAGCAGCTGGAGGAATGCCTGGCGCCACAGGCGTTCGCCGCCTGCGGCGACGGCGACATGCAGAGCCAGGGCTGGCTGCCGCCGCGGACATCGGCGCCGGATAGGCTGGTGCACGCGGTCGGCGGCCAGTTCCTGCTGCACCTCGGCACCGAAAAGAAGCTGCTGCCGGCTTCGGTCATCAACCAGGTGGTCAAGGCGCGCGCCGCCGACATCGAGGAGCAGCAGGGCTTTCGCCCCGGGCGCAAGCAGATGAAGGAATTGAAGGAGCAGGTCACCGACGAACTGCTGCCGCGCGCCTTTTCGGTGCGGCGTGAAACCCGGGTCTGGATCGATCCGGTCAACGGCTGGCTGGCGGTCGACGCATCCAGTCCGGCGCGCGCCGATGAAATCCTGAAGCTGCTGCTGAAGGCGGTCGATCCGTTTCCCGTCACCAACCTGCGCGTGGCGCAGTCGCCGCAGGCGGCGATGACCGGCTGGCTGGCGGCGGACGAGGCGC
>JBAUJK010000109.1:0-4510 GCA_049683695.1 Burkholderiaceae bacterium | reverse complement strand
AGCCGGCGCAGCGCTCGCTGTTCGGCGAAATCCTCGACTGGATGCTGGTGCCGCTGCTGCTGCTGTGGCCGCTGTCGATCGGCGTCACCTACCTGGCGGCCAAGACCATCGCCAACCAGCCGTTCGACCGCGCGCTGGAAGACCGCGTGATAGTGCTGGCGCAGCAGGTCAGGGAAGCCGACGGCCGGCCGCTGCTGGCGCTGTCGCAGGCGGCCGAGGGCATCCTGCGCGCCGACGACATCGACAACGTCTATTTCCAGGTCAGCGGCGCGGCCGACGAGTTCGTCGCCGGCGACCGCGACCTGCCGATCCCGCCCAGGACCGAGGCGGTGCAGCCGTGGTCGGTGCAGTTCCGCTACGACTACCTGCGCGGCAGCGAGGTGCGCGTCGCCTACCTGTACCTGAACCTGCGCCCGCCCGGGCGCCATCCGGTCACCCCCAATACCGAGCCGCGCCTGGCGCTGGTGCAGGTCGGCGAAACGCTGGACAAGCGCGCGCAGCTGTCGAACCAGATCATCAAGGGCGTGATCCTGCCCGAGTTCGTAATCCTGCCGCTGGCGCTGGCGCTGGTCTGGTTCGCGCTGTCGCGCGGGCTGTCGCCGCTGGCCGAGCTGCAGCAGCGGATCCGCGAGCGCCGCCCGGACGACCTGTCGCCGATCGAGTCGGGCCAGGTGCCGGAGGAAATCTCGCCGCTGGTGCGCTCGCTGAACGACATGCTGGAGCGGCTGTCGCAGACGATCCAGATGCAGAAGCGCTTCGTCGCCGACGCCGCGCACCAGATGAAGACGCCGCTAGCCGGCATGCGCATGCAGTCGGAACTGGCGCTGCGCCAGCACAGCCGGCAGGAAATCCAGCGTTCGCTGGAACAGCTGTCGAAAAGCTCGGAAACCGCGACCCGGCTGGTGAACCAGCTGCTGGCGCTGGCGCACGCCGAGAACCGCGCGCCGCAGGCGCGGCTGCTGGAGCCGGTCGAACTGTCGGACCTGGCGCGCGGCGTGGTGCAGGAATGGGTGCAGGCGTCGTTCGCGCGCGCCATCGACCTCGGCTTCGAACAGCCCGGCCATGCGGTCACGGTGCTGGGCGATGCGACGCTGCTGCGCGAACTGTTGAACAACCTGATCGACAACGCGCTGCACTACACGCCGGCGCACGGCCATGTCACGGTGCGGGTGCGCAGCAACGACGAAGGCGATCTGGCGATCCTGGAGATCGAGGATACCGGCGTCGGCATCCCGCCGGCCGAGCGCCGCCACGTGTTCGAGCGCTTCTATCGGATTCTCGGCAACAACGTCGAGGGCAGCGGCCTGGGCTTGGCGATCGTGCGCGAGATCGCCCAGCAGCACGACGCCGAAATCGACGTCTTCAGCAATCCGCACTGCCCCGATCCGAAGCTGCCCGGCTGCCTGTTCCGCGTGACGCTGCGCCGCAGCCAGCCGAGCGCCTTCATCGACGACATCGGCTGACATGCGCGACCATCCTTCTTCCAGCATCGAGGCGCGGCGGCGCCGCTACTGGCGGCGCGCGCGGCGCCTGACGCTGGCGCTGGCGCTGGGCTGGTTCGCGCTGACCTTTGGCATCGTGTTCTTCGCGCGCGAGCTGGCGCAGCTGCGGCTGTTCGGCTGGAACCTGCCGTTCCTGCTGGCGGCGCAGGGCGCCAGCCTGCTGTACCTGGCGCTGGTCGGCGGCCATGCGCTGGCGATGCGGCGGCTGGAGCGCACGCTGGACGGCGAAGGCGACGGCGGCGGGAGCGGCGATGCCGAATAAGGCGTTCTTCGGCAGCCTGAAGCGCTACTACGGCTGGTACACGCTGTGCTTCGCTGCGCTGCTGGCGGTGCTGGCGATCCTGGAGCGCGAAGGCTTTCCGCGCAACTGGATCGGCTACCTGCTGATGTTCGGCACGGTGCTGATGTACGCCGGCATCGGCGTCATGAGCCGCACCTCGAACCTGATCGAATACTACGTCGCCGGCCGCCGCGTGCCGGCGCTGTTCAACGGCATGGCCACCGCCGCCGACTGGATCTCGGCGGCCAGCTTCATCAGCCTGGCCGGCGGCCTGTACCTGCTCGGCTTCGATGGCCTGGCCTTCATCATGGGCTGGACCGGCGGCTTCTGCCTGGTGGCGCTGTTCATCGCGCCGTACCTGCGCAAGTACGGCCAATACACGATTCCCGATTTCCTGGCGGCGCGCTATGGCGGCCGCTACGGCGGCAGCCTGGTGCGGGTGCCGGCGGTGATCGCCACCGTGGTGGTGTCGTTCACCTACGTGGTGGCGCAGATCTACGGCGTCGGCCTGATCGCGTCGCGCTTCACCGGCGTCGATTTTTCGGTCGGCATCTTCCTCGGCCTGGCCAGCATCCTGGTGTGCTCGTTCCTGGGCGGCATGCGCGCGGTCACCTGGACCCAGGTCGGGCAGTACATCGTGCTGCTGATCGCCTACCTGATCCCGGTGATGTGGCTGGCCGCCAAGCATACCGGCGTGCCGGTGCCGCAGGCGGCCTACGGCAGCACGCTGGTCAAGCTCGGCGAGCGTGAGCGCCAGCTCGCCATCGATCCGAAGGAGCAGGAAGTGCGCGCGGTATTCCGCCAGCGCGCCGACGACTACGAACAGCGGCTGCGCGATCTGCCGCAATCGTGGCAGGACGGGCTGGCGGCGACGCAGCGCGAAATCGACCGCCTGCGCACCGGCAATGCCTCATTGATCGAGTTGAAGGCGGCCGGCCGCCGCCTGGCCGCCTATCCGAAATCGGCGGCCGAGGCGGAACAGGCGTGGAGCGCCGAACGCGCCGCCGCGCTGGAGCGCGCCGAACCGCCGGTCCCGCAGGCCGCGCCCTTCCCCGGCCGCGACCGCGCTGAGTCCGACATCAAGCGCAACAATTTCCTGGCACTGGTGTTCTGCCTGATGCTCGGTACCGCGGCGCTGCCGCACATCCTGGGCCGCTACTACACCACGCCGTCGGTGGCCGAGACGCGCAGTTCGGTGTTCTGGACGCTGTTTTTCATCATGCTGCTGTACCTGACCATCCCGGCGCTGGCGGTGCTGGTCAAGTACGACATCTATACCGCGCTGGTCGGCAGCCAGTTTTCCGAATTGCCGCCGTGGGTATCGTACTGGGCCGGCGTCGACCGCCAGAATCCGCTCTTGGCGATCACCGACATCAACCGCGACGGCATCGTGCAGCTGGCCGAAATCGTGCTCGACGGCGACATCGTGGTGCTGGCGACGCCGGAAATCGCCGGCCTGCCGTACGTGATCTCCGGGCTGGTCGCCGCCGGCGGCCTCGCGGCGGCGCTATCGACCGCCGACAGCCTGCTGCTGACGATTTCCAACACGCTGTCGCACGACGTCTACTACAAGATCATCAGCCCCGACACCTCGACGCAGAAGCGGGTGACGATTTCCAAGCTGCTGCTGCTGGTGGTGGCATTGATCGCCGCCTATGTCGCCTCCAGCAAGCCGGCCGACATCCTGTCGCTGGTCGGCGCCGCCTTTTCGCTCGGCGCCTCGGCGCTGTTCCCGGCGCTGGCGCTGGGCGCATTCTGGAAGCGCGCCAACCAGTACGGCGCGCTGGCCGGCATCCTGACCGGCTTTGGCGTCTGCGCCTGGTACATGCTGGCGACCCATCCGGGGCTGGGCGGCTCGCCGGCCAACCAGTGGTTCCACATCGCGCCCATCTCAGCCGGCATCTTCGGCGTGCCGGCCGGCATGCTGGCGCTGGTCGCGGTCAGCCTGGCAACGCCGGCGCCGGACGCGCAGGCGCAAGCGCTGGTCGATCACCTGCGTGCGCCGTGAACGACTGCAAGGATTTTTCTTAAAACAGGGAGTATGTGCTTGTTTCGCAGAACTTACGCCCGGAGCAGGACGGCATATGCAGGAGTATCTGCGGATGCCGGCAGCCGGCGGGAACCAAGCGCTAAGCCTTCGATAGCGCCTTCAGCGCCAGCTTGATCCCTTCCGCCACGCCGGCATCCTTCGGCACCTGCTTGACCGCCAGCAGCGCCTCCTTGTCGGAATAGCCGAGCGCAACCAGCGCGTTCAGGATGTCGGCGCCGGCGTCATGTGCGTGGGCGGTGCCGCCGGCGGCGCCGAGATCGGCGCCGAGCTTGCCCTTCAGTTCCAGCAACAGCCGCTCGGCGGTCTTCTTGCCGATGCCCGGCACCCGCGTCAGGCGCCCGGCTTCCTGCAGCGTGACCGCCTGCGCCAGGTCGGCCACCGACATACCGGACAGGATCGCCAGCGCGGTGCGGGCACCGACCCCGGCGACTTTCAGCAACTGCCGGAACACCGCGCGCTCGCCGGCGCTGCCGAAGCCGTACAGCAGCTGCGCATCCTCGCGCACCACCATGTGCGTCCACAGCAGCACGCGCTCGCCGGCGGCCGGCAGGTTGTAGAAGGTGCTCATCGGCACGTCGACTTCATAGCCGACGCCGTTGCAGTCAACGATCAGCTGCGGCGGGTTCTTTTCGAGCAGGATTCCGGACAGGCGGCCTATCATGATGCGAAACCTTGGTG
>JBAUJK010000108.1:0-2976 GCA_049683695.1 Burkholderiaceae bacterium | reverse complement strand
GCCGGAACTGGCGCAGCGTGCGGCGTCCGGCGCCGCCGGCGTGCTGACGCTGGCCTTCGTCTCGACCGCCGACTACAGCGTGCTGCCGGTGCTGCTGCGCGAATTCCGCGAAGCCTGGCCGCAGGTGCAGATCGAACTGCGCGAGGCGACCTCCGACGTCCAGCTGGAAGACTTGGCGCAGCAGCGTATCGACGCCGGCCTCCTGATCCCGCCGCTACCCGAACGCGTGCGCGCCGAGCTGGATTACCTGCCGATCCTGCAGGAGCCGCTGCTGCTGGCGGCGCCGAAAAGCATGAGGCTGCGCGCCCGCGAGCCGGTCGCGCTGCGCGCGCTGGCCGACGCGCCGCTGATCATTTTCCCGCGCCGCATCGCGCCGGCGCTGCACGACATGATCCTGGCCTGCTTCCATGCCGCCGGGCTGGCGCCGCGTATCGGCCAGGAAGCGATCCAGATGCAGACCATCGTCGGCCTGGTGGCGGCGGGTATGGGCATTGCACTTGTGCCACAATCGGTGTCCAACCTGCGGCGCGCCGGCGTCGCCTACCACGCGCTGGCAGAGCCGGCGCCGCTGGTCGAGACCGGTCTCGCCTGGCGGCGCGACAACCGTTCACCGGTGCTGGCCGCCTTTTTGGAATTACTGCGAAAGAAGCGATAAATGCTAATTCATCCGATGCCCGACCCGATCGCCTTTTCCATCGGCCCGCTGGCGGTGCGCTGGTATGGCCTGATGTACCTGCTGGCCTTCATCCAGTTCATCGCGCTCGGCCGGCTGCGCATCCGCCAGCCGCACGTCGCCGCCGCCGGCTGGAAGAAGGAAGACCTGGACGACATGCTGTTCTATGGCGTTCTGGGGGTGGTGATCGGCGGCCGGCTGGGCGAGGTGCTGTTCTACCATCCGGTGTTCTACTTCAGCCATCCGCTGGAAATTTTCGCCGTCTGGAAGGGCGGCATGTCGTTCCACGGCGGTTTTCTGGGCGTGCTGATCGCAATGGCGTTCTGGGCCAGGAAGCGCGGCCGCCGGCTGATGGAAGTGATGGACTTCATCGCGCCGATGGTGCCGCTCGGCTATGCGTTCGGGCGGCTCGGCAATTTCATCAATGCCGAACTGCCTGGGCGCGTGGCCGACGCCGCGCTGCCGTGGGCGATGATCTGGCCCAACGTCGACAGCCTGCCGCGCCACCCGTCGCCGATCTACCAGGCGCTGGTCGACGGCGTGCTGCTTTTCATCGTGCTGTGGCTGTATGCGAGGAAGCCGCGCCCATACCTGGCGGTGTCCGGCCTGTTCGCGCTCGGCTACGGCTGTGCGCGCTTCTTCACCGAATACTTCCGGATGCCCGATTACGTGGTCGGCCTCGGCGGCATCACGATCTCGGCCGGTCAGATGCTGTCGCTGCCGATGATTGCGCTCGGCATCGTGCTCCTGGTGATCGCCTACCGGCGCGCGGTGCCGCAGCCGGCGACGCGCCGCTGAATTTTCCACGTCCTCCTTTTCCCGCATGAACGCCAACCTGTACGCCCTGCTCGAAGCCGGCTTTCCAGACGACCGCGATGCCTGCTGCATCGAAACCCATGACGGCCATTACTACAGCTGGCGCGACCTCGAGCGCGCCACCGCCCGCATCGCCAACCTGCTGGCCAGCCTCGAGCTGCCGCCCGGCGCGCGCATCGCGGCGCAGGTCGAGAAATCGCCGGAAGCGCTGTTCCTGTACCTGGCGACGCTGCGCGCCGGCTATGTCTACCTGCCGCTGAACACCGCCTACCGCGCAAGCGAGCTGCAGTATTTCATCGGCGACGCCGAACCGGCGGTGGTGGTCTGCACTCCGCAGAATTTCGGCCCGGTCGCGCACATCGCCTTCCCGGCCGGCGCACGCCACGTGTTCACGCTGGACGTGCCGCGCGATGGCCGCAATTCCGGTTCGCTGCTGGCGCGCGCCGCCCATCAGCCGGATCATTTCGAAACGGTGGCGTGCGGCGCCGGCGACCTGGCGGCGATTCTGTACACCTCCGGCACCACCGGCCGCAGCAAGGGGGCGATGCTTTCGCACGGCAATCTGGCCGCCAACGCGCTGGTGCTGCGCGACTACTGGCACTGGCAGCCGGGCGACGTGCTGCTGCACGCGCTGCCGCTGTTCCATGTGCACGGGCTGTTCGTCGCCGCGCACGGGGCTTTACTGAACGGCAGCAAGATGATCTTCCTGCCGAAGTTCGACGCCGCCGACGTGATCGCGCGCCTGCCGCGCACCACCGTGTTCATGGGCGTGCCGACCTACTACGTGCGGCTCTTGGCCGAAGCAGCGTTCACGCGCGCGGTTTGCGCCAGCATCCGGCTGTTCATTTCCGGCTCGGCGCCGCTGCTTGCCAGCACCTTCGACGCCTTCCGCGAGCGCACCGGCCACACGATCCTGGAGCGTTACGGCATGAGCGAAACCAACATGCTGACCTCGAACCCATACGACGGCCCGCGTATCGGCGGTACCGTCGGGCTGCCGCTGCCGGGCGTGTCGGTGCGCGTGGTCGACGCCGACGGTGCGCCGTGCCCGCCGGGCCAACCCGGCGCGATCCAGGTCAAGGGGCCGAACGTGTTTTCCGGCTACTGGCGCATGCCGGAAAAGACCGCCGAGGAATTCACCGGCGACGGCTATTTCAAGACCGGCGACGTCGGCCAGTGGAACCAGGATGGCTATCTGTCGATCGTCGGCCGCAGCAAGGATCTGATCATCTCCGGCGGCTACAACGTCTATCCGAAGGAAATCGAACTGGCGCTCGACGCGCTGCCCGGCGTGCAGGAGTCGGCAGTGATCGGCCTGCCACACGCCGACTACGGCGAGGCGGGGGCGGCGGTGGTGATTCCGCGCGCCGGCGCGCAGCTGGAAGCGGCGCAGATCATCGGCGCGCTGAAAGGAAGGATGGCCGGCTACAAGGTGCCGAAGCAGGTATTTTTCGAGGAACAGCTGCCGCGCAATACGATGGGCAAGG
>JBAUJK010000107.1:0-4981 GCA_049683695.1 Burkholderiaceae bacterium | reverse complement strand
CGCGAATTCGGCGGCCACCACGGCCGGTACCTGCCCGGCCAGCGACATGAAGCCGGGGCGGGAGGCGGCGCACAGGTGGGCGTAGTCGAACAGTTCGCGCCAGCCCTGCCAGGTATCGAGCTGCAGCAGTTGGTCGGCACCCATCAGGAACAGCAGGCAGACTTCGGGGCCGACCTCGGCGCGGATCGCGCGCAGCGTGTCGATCGTGTAGGTGGCGCCTTCGCGCTCGATTTCCTGCAGGTCGATCGTGACCGGCACCGTCCGCTGCGTGAAGGCGCGCCGCACCATTTCCACGCGATCGGCGGCACTGGCCTGCAGGCCATGCTTTTGCCAGGGGTTGCCGGCCGGGATCACGCGCAGCTGATCGGGCGAAAACAGGCCGATGAAATAGTCGGCCAGCGCCACGTGGCCGTTGTGGACCGGGTCGAAGCTGCCGCCCAGCAGCGCCAGGCAGGGTCGGCGGCCGGTCGCGTCAGGCATCGCCCAGCCAGTCGCGCCGCACCAGGAAATCCGAATACAGCCGTGCCTCGTCGCTGCCGGCGGCCGGTTGCCAGTCGTAGCGCCATTTGACGATCGGCGGCAGCGACATCAGGATCGATTCGGTGCGGCCGCCGGACTGCAGGCCGAACAGCGTGCCGCGGTCATAGACCAGGTTGAATTCGACATAGCGGCCGCGCCGGTAGGCCTGGAAGTCGCGTTCGCGCTCGCCGTACGGCAAGTCCAGCCGCTGGCGCAGGATCGGCAGGTAGGCGTCGAGGAAGCGGTCGCCGACGCTTTGCATCATCGCAAAACTCTGCTCGAAGCCGAGGCGGTTGAAATCGTCGAAGAAGATGCCGCCGACGCCGCGCGGCTCGCGCCGGTGCTTCAGATAGAAGTAGTCGTCGCACCACTCCTTGAATTCCGGATACAGCCCGGGGTCGAACGGCGCCAGCGCGTCGCGGCAGGTGCGGTGGAAATGCACGGCGTCCTCGGCAAAGCCGTAGTACGGCGTCAGGTCCATGCCGCCGCCGAACCACCAGACCGGCGCCTGTCCTTCGGCTTCGGCGGTGAAGAAGCGCACGTTCATGTGCACTGTCGGCGCGTACGGGTTGCGCGGATGCAGCACCAGCGACACGCCCATCGCCTGCCATGTGCGGCCGGCGATTTCGGGCCGGTTGGCGGCGGCCGACGGCGGCAGGCTCTTGCCGGTCACGTGCGAAAAGCCGACACCGCCGCGCTCGAACACGTTGCCTTCCTCCAGGATGCGCGAAGTGCCACCGCCGCCTTCCGGGCGCTGCCAGCCGTCGCTGGAAAACGGCTTGCCGTCCAGTTCTTCCAGCGCACCGACGATGCGCTCCTGCAATTGCTGCAGGTAGGTCTTGACGGCGGCAGGGGCGGGAGTCGAGTTCGGCATCGGCGATGGCAGGAGGAAAGGAGAGGGGCGGTACGGCCGCAGATCAATGGCGCTTCAGCGCGCGCCAGCCGATGTCGGAGCGGAACTGGGCGCCGTCGAAGCGGATCTGGTCGACCGCATCATAGGCGCGGTTTTGCGCCATCCGCACGCTGTCGCCGAGGCCGACCACGCACAGCACGCGGCCGCCGGCGGTCACCGGCTTGCCGTCGACCAATGCGCTGCCGGCATGGAAGGTGACGCAGTCGGCGCTGTCGGCCGGGATGCCGGAAATCGGGTCGCCCTTCTTCGGCGCTTCCGGATAGCCGGCCGCCGCCATCACCACGCCGAGCGCGGTGCGGCGGTCCCATTCCAGTTCGGCCTTGTCCAGCGTGCCGTCGACCGCGTGTTCCAGCACCTCGACCAGATCGGTCTTCAGGCGCGCGACGATCGGCTGGGTTTCCGGATCGCCCATGCGGCAGTTGAATTCCAGCGTCTTCGGGTTGCCGTCGGCGTCGATCATCAGCCCGGCATACAGGAAGCCGGTGAAGACGATGCCGTCGCTGGCCATGCCGCGCACGGTCGGATCGATGATTTCCCGCATCACGCGCGCGTGCAGCGCGGGCGTGACGATCGGCGCCGGCGAATAGGCGCCCATGCCGCCGGTGTTCGGCCCTTCGTCGTTGTTCTTCAGCCGCTTGTGGTCCTGGCTGCTGGCCAGCGGCAGGATGTGGCGGCCGTCGACCATCACGATGAAGCTGGCTTCCTCGCCGGTCAGGAACTCCTCGATCACCACGCGCGCGCCGGCGTCGCCGAGCTTGTTGTCGGACAGCATCATGTCGACCGCGGCGTGCGCTTCGTCCAGGCTCATCGCCACCACCACGCCCTTGCCGGCGGCCAGGCCGTCGGCCTTGATCACGATCGGCGCGCCTTCGCGTTCGATGTAATCGTGCGCGGCGCGGGCGTCGGCGAAGGTCTGGTAGCGCGCGGTCGGGATGCCGTGGCGCTGCATGAAGGCCTTGGCGAAATCCTTCGAGCTTTCCAGCTGCGCGGCTTCGCGCGTCGGGCCGAAGATCTTCAGGCCGCGCTCGCGGAACAGGTTGACGATGCCGGCCGCCAGCGGCGCTTCCGGGCCGACCACGGTCAGCGCCACCTGTTCCTTCTGCGCGAAATCGGCCAGCGCCGCCGGATCGGTCAGGGCGACGTTCTGCATGCGCGGATCGAGCGCGGTACCGCCGTTGCCGGGTGCGACGAAGACCGTCTGCAGCCGTTCGGATTGGGCGATTTTCCAGGCCAGCGCGTGTTCGCGGCCGCCGGAGCCGATAACCAGAATTTTCATGGGGAAAGTATCCACGCCCGCACGCGAATTGCGGCGGGCGGCCTTGCTAGTCGTTGATCACCGCGTTGGTGTAGATTTCCTGCACGTCGTCCAGGTTTTCCAGCGCGTCCAGCAGTTTTTGCATCTTCACCGCGTCGTCGCCAGTGAATTCGGTCTCGGTCGCCGGCTTCATCGTGATTTCGGCGACTTCGGCCTTGAAGCCGGCCGCCGCCAGCGCATCCTTGACGGCGGCGAAATCGTGCGGGGCGGTCAGCACTTCGAAGCCGCCCTCGTCGTCGGCGATCACGTCTTCGGCGCCGGCGTCCAGCGCCGCTTCCATCAGCTTGTCTTCGTCGGTGCCGGGGGCGAAGAACAGCTGGCCGCAATGCTTGAACAGGAAGGCGACCGAGCCTTCGGTGCCCATGTTGCCGCCGAACTTGGAAAACGCGTGCCGCACCTCGGCCACCGTGCGCACCCGGTTGTCGGTCATGCAGTCGACGATCACCGCGGCGCCGTTGATGCCGTAGCCCTCGTAGCGCACTTCCTCGTAGGTGGCGCCTTCCAGCCCGCCGGTGCCGCGCGCGATCGCGCGCGCGACGTTGTCCTTCGGCATGTTGGCGTCGGCGGCCTTTTCCACCGCCAGCCGCAGGCGCGGATTGGCTGCGGCATCACCGCCGCCCATGCGCGCGGCGACCGTGATTTCCTTGATCAGCCGGGTCCAGATCTTGCCGCGCTTGGCATCACTGGCGGCCTTCTTGTGCTTGATATTGGCCCATTTGCTGTGTCCAGCCATGATGATTTTCCGTCTACGGGTTCGCTATAATCAAGCATGCGATTTTAGCATATCGCACCCCTCCAAAAATCCCTCCAACCCTACTCCAAACGGCCCCGAACATGACCCATCCGCTCCTGATCGCGAAAGCCAAGGACCATGAACTGGTGCTGCTGCCAGGATTGGCCAATCGCCACGGCTGCATCACCGGCGCCACCGGCACCGGCAAGACCGTGACACTGCAGGTGATGGCGCAGGCGCTATCAAGCATCGGCGTGCCGGTATTCATGGCCGACGTCAAGGGTGACCTGTCCGGCATCGCCAAGCCCGGCACGCCGAACCCGAAGCTGACGGCGCGGCTGCAGGCGCTCGGCCTGCCGGAGCCGGCCTGGGCCGGTGTCCCGGTGACGTTCTGGGACGTGTACGGCGAACAGGGGCACCCGGTGCGCGCCACCATTTCCGACCTCGGGCCGTTGTTGCTCTCGCGCATGCTGAACCTGAACGAGACCCAGGAAGGCGTGCTGCAGCTGGTATTCAAGATCGCCGACGACAATGGCCTGCTGCTGCTCGACACCAAGGACCTGCGGGCGATGCTGCAGGCGGTCGGCGACAACGCTACCGAATACCGCACGCAGTACGGCAACATTTCGGCCGCCAGCATCGGCGCCATCCAGCGCGGGCTGATCAACATTGAGCAGCAGGGTGGCGACCGCTTCTTCGGCGAACCGATGCTGAACATCGACGATTTCCTGCAAACCGACGCCAACGGCCGCGGCCTAGTCAACATCCTGGCGGCCGACAAGCTGCTGAACGCACCGCGGCTGTATTCGACCTTCCTGTTGTGGCTGCTGTCGGAGCTGTACGAGCGCCTGCCGGAAGTCGGCGACCCGGAACAGCCGAAGCTGGCTTTCTTCTTCGACGAGGCGCACCTGCTGTTCAACGAGGCGCCGAAGGCGCTGCTACAGAAGATCGAGCAGGTGGTGCGGCTGGTGCGCTCGAAGGGCGTCGGCGTCTATTTCGTTACGCAAAATCCGCTCGACATCCCCGATACCGTGCTCGGCCAGCTTGGCAACCGCGTGCAGCATGCGCTGCGCGCCTACACGCCGCGCGACCAGAAGGCGGTGCAGGCGGCGGCGCAGACCTTCCGCGCCAATCCGCAGCTCGATACGGCGGCGGCGATCATGGAGCTCGGCGTCGGCGAGGCGCTGGTGTCCTTCCTCGACGAAAAGGGCCGGCCGAACGTGGTCGAACGCGGCTTCGTCGTCGCGCCGGCGTCGCAGATCGGACCGATCACCGAGGACGAGCGGCGCGCGCTGATCGCCCATTCGATCGTGGCCGGCGTCTATGAGCAGGCGGTGGACCGCGAATCGGCGTATGAAAAGCTGGCCGGCCGCAGGTGATGCACCTCAAGGACCTACTGACGGTGTTCGTCGCCTTCCGCGAAAACGTCGTATCGCGGCGCACGAAATTCCTGCTCAACAAGGCGCGAGACCGTGCCCACATCTTGGTCGGCCTCGGGATA
>JBAUJK010000106.1:0-4656 GCA_049683695.1 Burkholderiaceae bacterium | reverse complement strand
GGCTGGCGCAGCCGGCCACAGCCAGCAGCGCTGCCAGCGCCAGGGCGGGAAACGTCAATTTAGTCATGAGTCGAATCTCCTGCGGCGGCGCCATGCGGGGCGGCGGCCGGTGCGGACGGGTGGCGGCGCACGAACAGCCGCTCGATCACCACGAAGAACAAGGGAATGAAGAAGATGCCGAGCAGGGTGCCGACGATCATGCCGCCCAGCACGCCGGTACCGATTGCGCGCTGCGCGCCGGAGCCGGCGCCGGAGGCCACCGCCAGCGGCAGCACGCCGAGGCCGAAGGCCAGCGAGGTCATCAGGATCGGCCGCAGGCGATCCTGCACCGCAGCCATGGTGGCGGCGATCAGATCCATCCCGGCCTCCAGGTTTTCCTTGGCGAACTCGACGATCAGGATCGCGTTCTTGCTGGTCAGGCCGACCGTGGTCAGCATCGCCACCTGGAAGTAGACGTCGCGCTCCATGCCGCGCAGCGTGCCGGCCAGCGCGGTGCCGAGGATGCCGAGCGGCGCGATCAAGAGCACCGCGGTCGGGATCGACCAGCTCTCGTACATCGCGGCCAGGCACAGGAACACGATCAACAGCGACAGCGAGTACAACAGCGGTGTCTGTGCGCCGGCCTGGCGTTCCTGATAGGACAGGCCGGTCCATTCGATGCCGACGCCCTGCGGTAGCTTGGCCACCAGGCGCTCGACCTCGGCCATGGCGTCGCCGGAGCTGACGCCGGGCGCCGCCTCGCCGTTGATTTCCATCGCCGGCACGCCGTTGTAGCGCTCCAGGCGCGGCGAGCCGTAATCCCAGTGCCAGGAGGCGAACGAGGTGAACGGCACCATCTGGCCCTGGCTGTTGCGCACGCTCCAGCGCGGGAAGTCTTCCGGCACCATGCGGAACGGCGCGTCGGACTGCATGTAGACGCGCTTGACGCGGCCGCGGTCGATGAAGTCGTCGATGTACTGGCCGCCCCAGGCGGTCGACAGCGTGCTGTTGATCGCATCCAGCGACAGGCCGAGCGCGCTGGCCTTGCGGGTGTCGATGTCGAGCCGGAACTGCGGCGTGTCCTGCAGGCCGTTCGGCCGTACGTTGGCCAGCAGCTTGCTTTGCGCGGCGGCGCCGAGGAACTGGTTGCGCGCCGCGGTCAGCGCTTCGTGGCCAAGGTTGGCGTTGTCCTTCAGGAAGAACACGAAGCCGCCCGAGGTGCCCAGCTCCGGCATCGCCGGCGGCGGGAACGCGTAGGCGATCGCATCCTTGAACTGCATGAAGGCGCCCATCGCACGGCCGGCCACCGCACCGACGCTGGCATCGGGACTGGTCCGCTCGCTCCAGTCCTTCAGCTTGACGAAGGCGATACCGGTGTTCTGGCCGGAGCCGGCGAAGCTGAAGCCCTGCACCGAGAACACCGAGTCGACCGTGTTCTTTTCATCGTTCAGGAAATGGTCTTCCATCTTCTTGATGGTTTCCATCGTGCGCTCCTGCGTCGCGCCGACCGGCGCCTGCACCATCGCGAACAGGATGCCCTGGTCTTCGGCCGGCAGGAACGCGCTCGGCAGCCGCAGGAACAGGAACACCATCAGCGCCACCAGTGCCGCGAACAGCAGCAGGAAGCGTTTGCCGCGCGCCAGTATGCCGCGCACGCCGCGCTGGTAGCGCGCGCTGCCGGCGTTGAAGGTATGGTTGAACCAGCCGAAAAAGCCGGTTTCCTTCGCGTGCTGGCCCTTCGGGATCGGCTTCAAGAGTGTTGCGCACAGCGCCGGCGTCAGGATGATCGCGATCAGCACCGACAGGCCCATCGCCGAGACAATGGTGGCCGAGAACTGCCGGTAGATGATGCCGGTCGAGCCGCCCAGGAAGGCCATCGGCACGAACACCGCCGACAGCACCAGGCCGATGCCGACCAGGGCGCCGGTGATCTGGTCCATCGACTTGCGCGTGGCTTCCAGTGGCGACAGTCCTTCCTCGCTCATCACGCGCTCGACGTTTTCGACCACCACGATGGCATCGTCGACCAGGAGGCCGATCGCCAGCACCATCGCGAACATGGTCAGCATGTTGATCGAGAAGCCGAGTGCCGCCAGCACGCCGAAGGTACCCAGCAGCACCACCGGCACCGCGATGGTTGGGATCAGGGTGGCGCGGAAATTCTGCAGGAACAGGTACATCACCAGGAACACCAGCACGATCGCTTCCAGCAGGGTCTTGACCACGCCCTTGATCGACACCTGCACGAACGGCGTGGTGTCGAACGGAATCACCGCAGTCAGCCCTTGAGGGAAGGTCGGCTGCAATTGCTTCAGCGCCTTTTCGACGCCGACTGCGGTGTCCAGCGCGTTGGCGCCGGTCGCCAGCGAGATGGCGACGCCGGTGGCCGGCTTGCCGTTGTAGCGGCTGATGAAGTCGTAGTTCTCGGCGCCCAGCTCGACCCGGGCGATGTCGCCCAGCGTCAGCACCGAGCCGTCGGTATTGCTGCGCACCACGATCTGGCGGAACTGTTCCGGCGTCTGCAGCCGGTCCTGCGCGGTGACGGTGGCGTTCAGCTGCTGGCCGTTGACCGCCGGCGTGCCGCCGAGCTGGCCGACCGCAATCTGCGCGTTCTGCGCGCGCACCGCGGCGATCACGTCGTCCGGCGCCAGCCTGTAGGTGTCGAGCTTGCTGGGATCGAGCCAGATCCGCATCGCATATTTGGAACCGAACACCTGCAGCGTGCCGACCCCGGGCACGCGCGACAGCGGGTCGACCAGGTTGGCCACCACGTAGTCGGAAATGTCGTCCTTGTCCATGCTGCCGTCTTCGGAGACGAAGCCGAGCACCATCAGGAAGCCGCTGCTGGCCTTGCTGACGTTGACGCCCTGGCGCTGTACTTCCTGCGGCAGCAGCGGCATCGCCAGCTGCAGCTTGTTCTGCACCTGCACCTGCGCGGTGTCGGCGTTGGTGCCGTTGGCGAAAGTCAGCGTGATGGTGGCGCTGCCGCTGGCGTCGCTGGTCGACGAGAAGTACAGCAGGCCGTCCAGGCCTTTCATGTTCTGCTCGATGATCTGCGTCACCGAGTCCTGCACCACCTTGGCCGAGGCGCCCGGATAGACGGCGTTGATGGTCACCGTCGGCGGCGCGATGGTCGGGTACTGCGAGATCGGCAGCTGCGTGATCGACAGCGCGCCGGCCAGCATGATGATGATCGCGATGACCCAGGCGAAGATCGGGCGATCGATGAAGAAACGAGCCATGACGCCCCCTTACTTCGGCTCGGCCGACGCGGCCGGCTTGGCGGTGCCTTCGGCCGGCTTGGCCGCCGCGTCCGCCTGGCCGTCGGCAGCGGCCTCGACCGCCTGCACCGGCATACCGGGACCGATCTTCTGCAGCCCGGCCACGATCACGCGGTCGCCGGCCACCAGTCCGCCATCGATCAGCCACTTGTCGCCGATGGTGCGGCTGGCCTGGACCGCGCGCGGCTCGACCTTATTGTCCTTGCCGACCACCATCGCCGTCGCGTTGCCCTTCGGGTCGCGCATGATGCCCTGCTGCGGCACCAGCAGCGCGTTGTCGCGCTGGCCGCTGCCGAGCAGCGCGCGCACGTACATGCCGGGCAGCAATGCCTGCTCCGGGTTGGGCACCGTCACGCGCAGCGAATAGCTGCCGGTGGTCGGGTCGACGGTGACGTCGGAAAACGCCAGCTTGCCGTCGTGCGGGTAGCGGCGGCCGTCTTCCAGCAGGATCTGCACCGGCACGTCGCGCGTCGCGGTCAGCGTGCCGGCCGCCAGTTCCTGGCGCAGCTGCAGCAGTTCGCTGCTCGACTGCGTCAGGTCGACGTACATCGGATCGAGCTGCTGCACGGTGGCCAGCGCCGCCGCCTGGTTGGCGGTCACCAGCGCGCCCTGGGTCACCGACGACTTGCCGATGCGGCCGCTGATCGGCGCCGTGATGCGCGCGTAGTCAAGCACGATGGCCGAGCGCTGCAGCGCCGCCTGCGCCGCCTTGACGTCGGCTTCGGCCTGCGTCAGCGCCGCGGCGGCGTTTTCATTGTCCTGCCGGCTGACGGCGTCGATCTTGGCTAGCTCGGCGGTACGCCTGGCGTTCAGGCGCGCGGTGTTCAGCGTCGCCTGCGCGCGTGCCAGCGTTGCCTCGCCGCTGGCGACGTCGGCCTTGTAGGTGGCGTCGTCCAGCTGGTACAGCGGCTGGCCGGCCTTGACCGGGCCGCCTTCGGTGAACAGGCGGCGCTTGATGATGCCGTTGACCTGCGGCCGCACCTCGGCGACCAGCGAGGCGTTGGTGCGCCCCGGCAATTCGCGCGTCAGCAGCACCGACTGCGGCTGCAGCGTCACCACCGTCACCTGCGCCGGCGCACCACCGCCCGGCGGACCGGCCGGCGCATCGGAACGGTGGCAGGCAGCCAGCAGGACAGCGGCCGAAAGAACGAAAATGGCCGCGCGCGGCGGCAGGGGGCGATGTGGGGACATGGCGGGCCTTGATTGCATTGGGAGAGTTGTTGTCTGCAGCGAACGACGGCGAAAAGAAGAGAGAGTAAACACTCAATCTCAATTTTGCAAGCGCTGCCATGTTTCAACCGTAACAATGCAGAAAGGCAAGGTGCCGCCATGCGCGGCGGGTAGGCACCGCCGGCGCCGCGCGGCGCCGGCGGTGCCTACCCGCCGCGCATGGCGG
>JBAUJK010000105.1:0-15300 GCA_049683695.1 Burkholderiaceae bacterium | reverse complement strand
GCGCAGGGCGAGGTGGCGGCAGCCGCCGCCGGCCTGCAGCGGCTGCTGGCGCAGACGCAGGCGCCCGCCCAGAAGCTGCTGCTGCGGATCCGGCTGTGCGAACTGCTGCTGGCGGAACGGCCCGGCGCCAACCTGCGGCCGTTCGCCGAGGCGGTGGTGGCCGAGATCGATCGCCACGATCTGACGCGCTGGGACCCGCCGCTGGCGCTGGAAGGCTTGCGCGCCGCCTACCGTATCTATGCCGAGGATGAGGAGAAGAGGGCGCTGGCCGACGCGCTGTTGGCGCGCATCGTCGATCTGGACGCCGGCCAGGCGGTGGACCTGGTCACCGGCTGACGCACCCGCGGAAATCCGGCCCTATTGGGCCGGTTGACCCGGCCGCTCGGCTACCGGCACCGGGGCAACCGTCGCAGCAGCCGGCGCAGCGGCGTTGCCGCCGCCTTCCAGCAATTCCTTGAACATCGCCTGCAGCGTCTGCGTCTTGTGCGGCACGCTGTTCGGATTCCAGCAGACGCCGATCTGCTCCGGCAGCTTGACCCGCATCGGCGGCTCCGGGCTGCCGGCCAGCTTGACCTCGATGTTCTGCCGGGCCTGCTGCGCCTGCTGGTCTTGCGCGCGGCGCTTGCCGGCCAGGGTTTCCTTTTCCTGCTGCTCCAGCTGCTCCAGCTGCTGCGCGGTCTTCAGGATCGCGTCCTGGCCGGTGAAATCGTAGCGCACGCCGATCTGGCGCACGTTCAGCTCCTTCAGCTTCAGGCGCGACGCCGGAAATTCGTCGGCATTGAACTGGCGCATGCCGTCGCGGAAGTCGCGCACGAAGCGCACGACGCCGAACACGCCCGGATACTTCTTGGTCAGCGTGAGGTTGTCGATGCGGATCTCGAGATTGACTTCGCCGCATTGGCCGGGAATCCAGGCAAAGCTGTCGCTGACCGGGAAGTTGTAGTTGCTGAGGGTGCGGGTGCCGGCCGCGCACTGGATCGTCAGCAGCGTGGCGAACGGCTTGGCGCTGGCGCCCGGATTGACGCTGGTCGGCTGTGCGGTGATCGTCAGCGGCAGCGGCTGCGCCTTCAGCGCCGCCGATTTCTGCTTGATGTCTTCCAGCGCGCGCTCGGCCTCGATCTGCGCCTGCTGCGCCTGCAGCTGCTCTTTTTGCGCCTGCAACTGCTCGTTCTGCTTCTGCTGCTCGGTGCGCTGCTGGGTGACGATCTGCTCGACCCGCTTGCCGACCGCCTCGTTCAGCATCGGCAGGAACAGGCTGTTGAACGGCAAGCTGTAGCCGCGCGTCTGCACCACCCGGAACTGGCTGGCGTCGCGCTCCAGGAACGGCTTGGCCGGACCGTCGGCGAACGCCCATACCGTGCCCTGGCTGCCGTACAGCTGGTCGACGATGGCGGTCATGCTAGTGGCGGTCTGCAGCGGCCAGTGCACTTTGGCTTCCCAATCCTTCTGCAGCGCGCACGAGGCCTGCTGCTCGGTATAGGCCAGCACGAAATGCAGCGGGCCGCCGATCAGCCGCCATACCGCTTCGTCGGCCGGCGAAGCGTGCCCGAGCAGCCGGCGCAGCTGGCCCAGCGTTTCGGTGGCGCTGATCAGCAGCGACTGCTTGATCGCCGGATCGTTGGAGAAGCCGTGGAAGTCGGCCGCCAGCTGGTAAGCCTTGGCGGGGCCATCGACTGCCTCGGTGGCGGACTGGTTCAGTTCGGTGGTGAACTTGCGCAGCGTGTCGACCGCGCTCAGGTTGTTTTTCAGCATGCCGCCGGCATCCTGCCGCGCGCCGCCCAGCGTTTCGCGCAGCACCTTGCCGCCGACGCTGTTGATGGCGCCGACGTACTTGATCGCGCCTTCGGCAACGCCGGCTTTCGCTGCCTGGCCGCGCAGCCGCGAAAACTCGCGCGCCAGTTGCAGCCATTCCGGCATCTCGGCGGCCGGCTGGCCGTCGAATTCCTGGTTCAGACGGTCGATCAGACGGTAGTAGGGGCTGTGTGCGCCGGTAATCGTCCCCATCGCGGCGCGCCATTCGGCTTCGCCGGCCAGCCGGCGCTCGCCTTCCGGGAAGGCGGCGGCGAACTGCTGCCAGGCCAGCAACCGCTGCTGCCGGTACCAGCTTTCGAATTCGGCGCGGTGGGTGCGGAATTGTTCCGGATCGTCGACGCTGCGTTCCAATTCCTGCAGGAAGCGGTCGATCGCCGCCCGTCCGGCGGCGGTGAAGCCGGGCGCCACGCTGGGACCGCCAGCAGCTGCGCGCTCGCCGGCGGAGCCGCCCCAGAACTCGCCCAGGGTGACCGGCTTGCTGCCCGGCTCGAGCGCGGCCAGGCCGGCCAGCCAGGACAGCGGCGGCTCGCGGTAGGCGGCGCGCTCCAGCCGTCGCTGCTGTTCCGGCAGGCTGTCGGCCAGCGCGGTGCCGGCTGCGGCGTCGCTCCAGGCCAGGTACGACAGCCGCAGCCGGTTCAGGCGCGCGTACTGCTCCGACGTGATGCGCTCGGGATTCGGCGTCTCCGGCTGCGGCAGCCTGGCGAGCGCGTCGCGGTCGGCGCCCTGCAGACGCGCGCGCAGCTGGTTGATGTAGCGTACCTGGTTGCGCAGCTGAGCCGGCAGTTCGGACGGATCGCTGCCGGACGATGCCGCCGGATCGCCGCCGTCGGCGTTTGGCAGAATCTGGCGCTGGAAGTCGTCGACGTATTCCTGCTTCAACCGGTTTTCCAGCGCGCCGACGCCGGTCAGCGATGCCAGCCAGCGGGCGCTCCAGCGGCGGTTGCGCCGATCGACCTCGATCAGCAGCTGGTTCCTGTCTTCCAGCAGCGCAGCGTCGTGCTGGAGGTCGCCGTTGAATGCGGCGTGCTGCGGAGCGTGCTCCTGCACCAGCCGGAGGGTTTCCAGGTTCTGGAAGAACGCCACCGTCATCCAGATGCCGAGAGCCACCGCGAGCAGCGCCCATGCCGCCAGTCCGAGGTTGCGGGTGGTCGAGCGCCAGCGGTTGCGCAAGGCCGCCGGCCGGCCGATGTGGCGGTCGCGCGGCAGGATGCGGGCGAAGAAATCATGCAGGAACAGGCCGGCATGGGTGCCGGGGTGGGCCGCGACCGGCGGCAGAATTTCCGGCAATACGCGCGAGACGGCGCCGCCTTCCTGCTGGCCGCTGCTGAAAAACAGCCCGCGCAGGAATGGCGATTCCAGATATGGATTCTCGCCCAGGCAATGATTCAGGAAGGCTTGCAGCGGCGGCCGCAACTGCTCCAGCTCGTTCGGGAACAGCAGCAGTTCGGGGCCGGCATCGGGATTTTGCGCCGCCAGCGCCACGCGCAGGCTGCGCAGGCGCTCGCCGATGCTGCCGAACGCTTGCTCGAGGAAGACGGCGTCGCCGCCGGCGCCGTCGCGCTCGCCGGCCAGGTAGCCCATCGCCTGGTTCAGCGCGCTGCCGGGCAGGCGCGCGGTCCAGTCCTCGAGGCCGTACAGGCGGTCGCACTTGGTGACCAGCACGTAGATCGGGAAGCGCTTGCCGAACAGCCGGATCAATTGCTCGATGCGTTCGCGGATCACCCGGCCTTCCTCGATCAGCTCGTCCTGCTGCGGGTTCAGCAGGCGTTCGGCGCTGACCGCCAGCACCAGGCCGTTCAAGCCTTCGCGCGCGCGGTACTTGGCCAGCAGGTCGAGCCCGACTTCCCATTCGCGCCGGTCCTGCTCGATGTCTTCGGCGCCGACGTAGCGGCCGGCGCAATCGATCACGACCGCCTGGTTGAAGTACCACCAGTCGCAATTGGCGGTCTGCTCCACCTTTGCGTTCTGGTCCACCTTCTGGATCGGCGACACCAGGCGTGCGCGGGTCAGCGCGGTGGTCTTGCCGGAGCCCGACTTGCCGATCACCATGTACCACGGCAGCACGTACAGAGGATTGCCGAAGCGCCGCAGGCTGGAATTGCGCAGCGTGGCGACCGCCGCCTTCCATTTGCGGGTCAGCACCGCTTCGGGCGCGATCTGCAGCGCTTTCTGCCGATCGGCGCGCGAAAGCTGCGCCATCTTGCTGCGTGAGCGCAGCACCAAGAACAGGCGGCGCAGGAATTTCAGCAGGAACCAGGCGCCGAGCACGCCGAGAAAGATCGCGGCCGCGGCCCACAGCGGCCAGTCGGCGTACAGCGTCACTCCCCAGCTGACGATTGCCAGCAGCGCGAGCAGGACCAGCCATAGCAGGAAGCGACCGAACAGTTTCATTGGATATGCGGCAGTATCATGGTCACCGTCTGCCACAGCACGGCGTGGTAGGCGCCGTACAGCGCCAGCAGCGCAGCCAGCGGCAGCAGCAGCGCGGCCAGGATGAACATCGGAACGCGCCGGCGCCAGCCACCAGACTGCCTGGCGGCCGGCAGGCCCGACCCATAGCCGCCCGGGAACAGCAGCCGGCCGGCCTCGCCGGGCAGGCCATCCTCGCCTTGCAGCAGCGCGTGCAGCTGGCGGTTCTTCAGTTCATCGAGCGCGTTCTGGTTGCCTTCATAGCCGTAGCGGCCGACGAAGCCCAGCGCCAGGCACAGGAAATAGACTTCGCGCACTTGCGACTGCTGGTGGTCGAGCTGCTCCAGCCGCGAAAAAAAGGCGATACCGGCGCTCCCGGTGTCGAAATAGCGTTTTTGCAGCAGATGGCGCTGCCATTCGGATGCGCCGCTCCAGTCCAGCGCCAGCAGCGACTCGTCGGTCCATGCGGCGACCGCGAACAGCGCCGCCTCGACGTCGGATTCCGGATAGCCGTGTTCACGCGCCTGCCGGCGGGCGCTGGCGATCAGGCGGTCCAGCCGTGCCGCCAGTGTTGCCGCGTCGCCATCCGGTGCACGCTGGAACTGGCGTACGGCGGCAAGCAAGGGAACCAGGCAGTCCGACAGCCGCATGCTATCTCCGCAGCACGACGATTTCGGCCTTCAGGTCGTCCGGCGCATCGAGCCAGTGCAGCGCGATGCCGCCGTCGCGCTCGACCGCTTCCCATTGCTGGCTGACCTGCTCGATCCGGAAGTAGACGGTGTTGGCGCGGCGCGGCAAGCCTTGCGGCGCGCTCGCCATGTGGATCAGCTCCAGTCCCGGCAGCGCATGGGCGATCAGCTGCGGCATTTCGACGGTGGCCGCCAGGCGGGCGTCGCGCAGCAGCGCCGCGACCAGACGCTCGGCGCCGCTCTCGCTGCGCACCACCAGATAGAAGCGGTTGCGCTGGTTGAAGAAGGCGCGCGGCAGCAGGCCGCTGTAATAGCCATCGCGGTACTCGAGCACCGCCAGGAATTCCGGTCCGACCGTGATTTCGTTGAGCAGATAGCCGATCAGGCTGCGCACGCGTCCGAAGCATTTGCCGAGATCGGCATGGTCGTACGGCGGCAGGCCCGGTGTGCCGTCCTCGGCTTCGCCCAGCATGTTGAAGCGCGTCGAAAACGAGCTCAATTCTCCGATCAGCTGGCGCAGGCTGCCATAGGCGTGCCATGGATGGACGTCACGGCTTTCGGTCAGGTGGAACAGATACGGGCAGAAGCGGTTCAGCGACCGCAGCGCCAGCAGGAACACCATGTAGCTGGGATCGAAATCCCCTTTCTTCATCTCCTGCGCGCTTTTGTATTCCTGCAGCTGGCGGCTGCGGCCGGCCAGTTCGTCGCGGATGTCCTTCAGCAGGCGCAGCAGGACGTCCGAGCCAGACAGCGCGTAGCAGGGCGGGATGAAGCTTTCGTCCTGCCGGATGGTATCGCCGTCGCGCATCAGGCGCGCGACCGGGATCAGTTCGTAATCCTGCAGGTTTTCGACTTCGTTCTCGAAGAATATCTTCAGTACGAACAGCAGCGAGCGCACCTGGCTGGGCGGTCCGTCCGAGTACAGGTCGGCGGTTTCAGGCGGCGCGCCGAGCGATGCATAGCGGCTGCCGGCCAAAGGAGCTTCGGCCAGGTTCTGCACCAGCGTGACATTGGCTTCCTGCGTGCTCAGCTTTTTCAGGCCGAGGTAGACGACCAGCGGCTTGTCCGCTTCGATCCGGTCGGGGTCGAAGGGGCGCGGCAGCAGCGCGGCGTTACCGGGGAATTCGATATAGGAGCGGTCCGGGAACATCAGGCGGCCGGAAACGATCTCGACCGAACGGTTGGAAATCGCCGCCGCGCTCAGCTCCAGCGCACCGACACCCCAGAAATGCGGCAGGCCGACTTCCAGCAGCGGCTTTTGCAGGAACCGGTGGTGCAGATCGGCCAGCTGGAAATGCTGCGGCTGCAGGAACATGCCCTGATGCCAGTAAATTCCTTTTTTCTCATCCATTGCGCCGCCTAGTTCTGGAGCTTGCGTACCGCGTTGGCCAATTCCGCTGCGTTCTTCAATTCTTCCGCGGTCAGTTTCAATTCCTTGCCGCCGCCGTCCAGCGGCACCGCTTCGCGCGGCCGCTTTTCGGCCACGGCCTGGTTCAGCCGCTGCGCGTTGACGATGGTTTCGCCGCCCAGCGACAGCCGGATCGCCAGCGGCGCCGGCGCCGCCGTGTAGGTCTTGGCCACCATGCCCTCGCTGGTGACGCTGACCGGGATTTCGAACAGCCGCGTCGTATGCTCGGGATCGAACCGGTAATACCCGGCGGCGATGCCGACAAACTTGGCCTGCTGCGCGCGATCGAAGGAAAGCACGGTGCGCTTGCCGGGCGCCACCACGTAGCGCGAGAACTGCACGAAGCCCTCTCCGGCCTTGCCGCTTTCCAGCGTCTTGCCGAGCGCGGCCGGATCGGCGATCAGCTTGTAGAACGCGGCCGAATCCGCCATCTGGTATATGCCCAGCAGTAGCGTGTGGGCGTCATCGCCGTATTGATTCAGGCGCTGGTCGGCGTCCAGTTCGATCAATATCGCGTCCTTGGCGAAATCCCAGGAAATTTCCGCCAAAGCTTCCTTGCGCGAGTTGCCTCCCATGACGGAATTCGCGGTCGAGCAGCCGACCAGAACCGGCATCGCAACCGCGATCACAACCGGGACCGCATTTTTTTTCAGGAATGCCAGCAACGTAAGCCTTTTGCGCGGAAGACGATTCTTTTTATAGAATGCAAGTTGTGCGTCGGAAATTATAGCCGATAGCTGCGGCGATACCGCGTTCCTCCGTGGGCTTTCGGCCCGGTTTTCCGGCCTGTTTCAACCCGGCGGGCAAAGCACAGGACCGGTCCTGTCATGCCGCTGTCCGCGATGCCGGAAATGACTTCTTGATAAAGGCGCAGCCTGCCGATGCGAACCCCGGCCCTCAACACCGCCAAGGCGGCCACCCGAGCGATGCGGGTTCTCGGCTGCCTGTACGCCTTCTGCATCGCCTCGGCACGGGCGGAGGAGCCGCCGCAGTCGGTGGTGGCCCCGGTATTATTCGTCTATGCGACCCAGGGTCACCAGCAGAGGATCGCCGAAGCCTGCTGGCAGACTCTGGTGACCGAGCGTCAATTGATGCTGCGCGAAGAGCAGGCGCGGCCATGGCTGCTGCGCAACGCGGTACCGCTGATCGGCACCGCGATGGGCGCGATGGGCGGCAGCTATCTGTTGCGGCGTCATGCCAGCGCGCTGAATGCCCAGCGCTTTCTGGCGCCGGCGATGCTGGGCGGCGGCCTGTTCGGTTTCGTGTTCGGGCCGGCCGGCGTGGTCGGCGGCTTCGCCGGCGGACTGATCGGCGATTATTTCGGCAAGCATAAATTTCCGGCGGTGCTGGGTGGCGGACTGGCCGGCGCGGCAATCGGCAAGGCGTTGTGGGATATGGCGTTTCCGCCGGCGGCGTTGCTGGAAGAGGGGGGCGGCGGCGACGAGCTGCCGCTCGAGACATTTCTCAGGGAAAAAACCTGTGGTGCCGTGCTGCAATCCGAATACGGCGCGCCGCATTACCGCGTGACCTACCGTTTCGACGGCGACGAATACACTACCGATCTGCCCTACGATCCGGGCGAGGCGCTGCTGCTGGACGCATCAGGCCAGGTGCAGGGGCCGGCGCGCGTGCGGATCGAGTGAGTTCCGAACGCGCGGCGAAGCGTCATTTCAGGCGGATCACCACGGCCTCGGCTTCGCTGTCGTCGGCGTACGGCATGAACAGGATCGCCTCCGGACAGCCCTTGACGCGCGCATAGTACGAGCTGCCGGCTTCGATCCGGTTGCGGACTGCCCAGGCTTGGAATTCGGATTCGGCCGCCTGCAGCTGCAGGCCCTGCTGCGCGAATTCGAGGACAGTCTTTTCCGGCAGGCTGCCGGCTGCACCGACCGCCTGAAAATCGATCTCGGCATCCGCGCCGGCGATGCCGAACACCACGCCGTCCCAGCTGCCGCTGCGCGGCCCGATCTCGAACCACTGACCCAGCCGTTCGTCGCCGAGCACGTCGAGCCGGTAGTCGGGAGCCGCGGCCTTGGGCGGAACGTTGGCGCGCGCCACGATCTTGGCCTGCCAGGACGGGGTCGTTTCTTCCAGGTTGAGCGCGTCCTGCAACAGCGGCGGCAGGCCGGCGGGCGCCGCATTCCACAGCACCACCACCGGAAAGGACGCACCGCGCGCCTGTCGCAGCGCGGCCGCCATCAACGACAGGCCGTAGCGCACGCCCGGTTTCGCGATTTCGTCGGCATCCGCCAGGATCAGCCACAGGTCGGCGCGCGCTTCCAGCAGCGCGCTCAAGGCCGGGCGCCAGCCCACCTTGTCGGCGGCATCCTGCCAGAAATGGCCGCGACATTGCAGGCCATAGCGTTTCAACTGTGCCGTGACGGCCGCCACGCGCGGCTGATGGTGCGCCAGGGCGCTGATCCAGACGGTTTTCATGTGGATTTCCGGTTTCTCAACTCATGATCATGACTTTGGCCTGGCTCGGCACCAGCACCGCGCCGACCGCATTGCCGTCGTTCTGCTTGGTCGGATGGCCGAGGCGCACCGCTGGGTTTCCTTCCAGCTTGACCTTCAGGCTGCCCAGCACGAATTCGGCCGGTCCCATGACCTTGCCGGAGACGACGCCGCCGGCGACGCCGGGCTGGTCGCCGTTGCTCATCGAGATTTTCGAGGCCTTGGTCAGTGCCGGCATGCCAGAGATCATCACTTTCCGGGTGGCGGGATTGCCCATCATCGGCATCGCGATGTTGGGATACGGAATAGGTACCGGTCCGGCCGGCGGGATCGGCGTCTTGCAGACGTCGGGGAAGGCGAAGCATTGGCCGGCCTGCTTGGTGACTGCGAACATGCGAATTCCTTTCCGTTGTCAACCGAGGTCGATTTTTTCACCGTCGATCTTGACCTGGCCGTCGGCCAGCATGGTGGTGTGCCTGGCCTTCAGATGGAAACGATCCCTGATCTGGAAACGTACGCGGCCGGCGCGGGTTTCTTCCAGGTTTTCGGTCCAGCGGAAGCTGTCGCGCGCTTTCTGCACCAGCCTGCCGACGGTGGAGGTGATGCTTTGCGCGATGCTGCTGACGGCGCCGAAACGCGCGTTGACCTGCTGCGCTGATGTATTGAGCTGCTGGAAGCACACGTCGCCCCGCACGCCGGCCACTTCTACTTGCGCGCCGACCACCGCCACCCGTTGGCGCCCGTTCAGTTCGAGCTGCTCGGCCTGCACGCGCAGCTGGCCCTGGACAGTATGCAGGCTGACATCGCCGGGCAGTTTCAGCGTCGCCTGTGCCGGCGTTGCGCGCGCCAGCACCGCCAGCACGTAGGATGCCTGGCTGCCGCCCTTGCATACCAGGACGGTGTCGCCGCTCTCCGGCTCGATCAGGCAACTGTCGGCGCGCAGCGCGCGCGCCAGCGACAGGTCGGGCGAACTGAGGAAAAACCACTTGTCGGCGCGGCCGGTGACGGTTGCGTACACCAAGGCGACGGTCGCGTCGGCACCTGGGCGGGACATCGTAACCAGAGTGTTTTGCATGCTGGACTCCGTTTCAGTCAGATTTGATCATTCAACGTGCGGCCGCTTTCGGCCGCCATTGCTCGGCGCGTTCCAGTGCCGGATCGGTCGGGCGCACGCCGTCGAAATTGGCGCCATCCCAGCGCGTGTCCTTCTGCTTCATCGCATGGATATTGGCACCCGCCAGGTCGGCCCGGCTGCAGTCGGCCCCGGAAAAATCCGCATGCGACAGGTCGCAGTAGACCCACTTCGAATCCTTCAACTGCGCCTGCTGCCAGCTGGCCTCGCGCATCACCGACATGCGCCAGCTGGCGGCGCCGGCTTGCGCCTGGCTGAAATCGGCATTGCTGGCGTCAGCCATTTCAAAGTTGACGCCGGCCAGGTTCGCCTTCTGTAACTGAGCGTCGATGAAAGCGACGTAGACTCCACGCGCACCGGCCAAGTTGGCCTCCTGCAGTTGCGCGCCGATGAAGCTGGTGCGGTCGAAGGTGGCGTTGGCGAAATCGGCTTTCTGCAGCTGCGCTTCGTCGAAGATCGCCATGCTGAGGTTGCAGCCCGCGAATTTCTGCCCCGTCAATACGCAAGCCTTCAGATAGCTTTGTTCCATGCGGGCGCCGCCGAACTTCGCGCTGCTCAGGTCGGTGTGCATCACGGTCCAGCGCGTCAGGTTGGCGCCGGTGAAATCGGTCGCGGCGAACGTGGATTCATGCGCGTCGCAGCGTTCGAGACGGGTACTGGCCAGGCTGGCGCCGTCGAAGTTGCAGTTGCTGAAGACGGTCTGGAAGAACGATGCCTCCTGCATCTGCGCCTGGGCCAGCTTGACCGCGGAGAAACTGCCGTCGGCGCATTGCACTTGCTGTAGCCGGGCGCCGGCCAGATCGACGTTCTGCATATAGACGCTGTGCAGCATCGCGCCGGCCAGATTTGCGCCAGCGAGGTTGACGTTCATCAGTGTGCAGTCCGACAGGTCGCGTCCGCTCAAGTCGGCTCCGGCGAGATCGGCGTCGATCAGTTGCTTGTTGTCGGCCAGCGCCTGCAACGCCTGTTCCAGTTGCGTGCTCATCTCGTTCCCACTGTGTTCATCGTCCGATCGCATCACGCCAGTGGCGGACGGAAGGCCAGGATGGTCTGGCCGATATCCGCTTCCTGTACTGCGGAAGCGCGTACCGTCGTGCCTTCGAAATCGACGCCATACAGGTTGGCGAAATGCAGGACCGCTTTTTCGACCTGGCTCTTCCGCAGCGATCCCTTGAACAGGTTGATGCCAGTAAGGTCGGAGCCGGCCAGATCCGCACCGCCGAAGCGCGCGTGCCGCGCCGATGCGTTGCGGAAGAGCGAGTCCGGAGCGCGGACGTTGCTGAAATCGGCGTCGTCCAGGATCGCCTCCGTAAAGGTCGCGCCGGAAAGCTGCGTGCCATCCCAGGCCGCGCGTCGCAGTTGTGCCCCGTCGAATACCGCCTGCGCAAAGCGGGCCTCCCCATCGGCTCGTGATTCGTCCAGGTTGGCAGTCGTGAATCGGGCGCCACTGGCGTCGGTGCCGTAAAACTCGGCTTGCTGGCATTGCGCGGCCCTGAAGCTGGCCGCATTGAGCTTGCTGCCGTAGAACGCCGCCTGTGTCAGCACCGCCTGGTCGAAATCGGCGCCGGACAGATCGGCGCCGTTGAAGCTGCTCTGCTGGGCAATGCAACCCGCGGCCTGGACTGCCGCCATGCCGGCCTCGCCGAAGGCGGTGCCGTCCAGCACCGCCTGCTGCAACTGGGCATTGCGGAAGTCCGCTCCGGTGAAATCGGCGTCACGTATCTGTGCCGATTTGAGGCAGGCGTCGGCGAATACGCTATGGGCGGCACTGACGTTGCTGAGGATCGCGCCGGATAGATCGGCGCCGCTGCAATTGGCTTCCTGCAGCAGGCAACCGGCCAGATTGGCATTTGCCAGGCGACTGCCGGTGAACGCGGTCTTTTCCAGCAGGCTGCCGGAAAAGTCGGCAGCCGACAGATCGAGCCCGGACAGATCCAGGCCCGACAGGTCGAATCCGGCCAAGGGTTCCTTCGCCGTATGGCGCTCGATCACTTGCTCCCGGGTCAACTGGGCCATCGACGCAGCTGGCGCGGCTGCGCCCAGTGCCAGCAGGCCGGCATCCGCCTGTTGCAGCGACTGCGGTTCGATTGTCGGTACCTCGGGAAAACTGTCCGGGATGGCGGACATGGGAAGGCTTGCGGCCTTTGCGTCTTTCAGATTTTGCAACGATTCAGCAAGGTCAGGACGGGTGGCAAGAAATTTTTCGACATCCTGTTCGGTCATGCCGTTTTTCTGCAATAGGTCGCTGGTCTGTTTTTCCAGGGACTGCATCATTTCCTTCACGTCTCTCAGGGATGATTCCGGCTCCCTCTGCTGCGGCAGGTATTTCTGGACGTCGGCATCGGTGAGATTGTTCTTCTTCATCAGATCGCGCGTTTCCTGCTCCAGCCGGTCCACCATGCGCTCCGCTTCGGCCAATGAGACTACCGGATCTTCCTCCGGCACCAGGAACCGCGCTACGTCCTGTTCCGACAGCCCGTTCTTGCGCAGCAATTCCGCGGTTTCGTGTTCAAGCTGATCGGCGAGCCGGTGAGCCTCGGCAATTTCCGGGGTCATCTGCGGTGTCGTCGCCAGCGCTGCGGCGACCGGCATGGCTGCCGGGATCGTGGGTGGCGCAGCCGATTCGGCCGCCGGCGCCGGTGCCGAGGCAGCGCCATCCGCCGGAATAGCAACGCCGGCGTCTTCCTGCAGGCGCCCGCGGAACAGCTGCTGGTAGTGATCGAAAGACAGCGCGGTATCGGTTAGGCTTTCCCATTCGGCCATCACGTGCAAGACATCGCTGGCATCGTCGTCGAGGGTAGCGGTCTGCGCCCGATACAGCACGATGCCGGATTCCAGTTCCGGGAACAGCCATACCGTATCCAGCCGCGCCTCGATCTCGCCGAATGATTCCTTGCCGTCGCTCTCACGCCGGTGGATGAAGCAGCGTGCACGCAGGCCCGGCAATCGGGCTTCCAGGGTCGATCGACGCGGGTGCATGCCGCGCAGTTCGATCGTTTCATTGCCCGCGAAATAGCCGGAGCTGCGCTGATCGGTGGGGGCCGTATGGAAAAATTCCAGTTGCGTATCGTCCGGCAGGTGCGGCCAGGTGCGCTTGATCCAGCTGTCGTCGAATTTTCCGAGATGCCGGTCGCGCAGCGGCGTACCGGCAGGGAAGCCCCAAAAGCCGGCGGGTTCCACGATGTCGCCGCGATTGGCCATGCGCTGGCGCGGAGCTTCCACGTTGGGCAAAGGCCATTGCTCGCGGCCGTCCGCCAGCTCCACCGGGCATGCTCCCTTGCCGAGTGGATTGGCGGTCGTTCCTTCGCCGCCAAAGGCATGTTCAGGCGTCAGCGGCATCGAGATGAACGGTTCCGCCGCGGAGATCAGGCCGGCGGCATTGAAATGGCGGTCGCCGCTGACCCAAAGTTGCTTGGAGAGGGTGCCGATGCGGGCGGAAACCTGCATCTCTTGTACCGGGTTGCCGCCTGGGGCGTATGCACTGCCATACACCTTGAATTCACCGGCCGGCTTCGGATAGCCCTCGTCGAGAACTGCGCTGCCGAGCGCATCGGCGACTGCCTGCCACAGCTCGGGCTCGGCGCCGAGTTTTGCCATATCGCTCTGCTCGAAGTGGAAAAAACCGAGCATGCCGACCGCCAGCGTATTGCGTTGGGCGAAGCGAAAGCTGCGGTAAAGGATCGCCAACTGGTCGGGACGGTAGATTTTCATGATCAGCCCAGACGGATCATCTTGCCGTTGATGCTTGCACCGACCATATCCAGGCTCAGTTTGGTGTCCTTGCTGGAGAGTTTGGCCCCAAACATGCTGAGTTCCATGTTGGCGTCATCGCCGGTCACCTTGGTGGCAAGCTGGGTCGCCGAAATACCGTTCTTGGAATTCCAGGTCATTGATGCCTTGTCCGATGAAAGCTTGACCTCGGAAGGTACGGCGTTCGAGCTTTTCAAGGCGATGCCGGTGGAAGACATTTTTATGTTGCAGCCATTCGAACGGCTGAGATTGACGTCGCCGAACTTGGTGTCCATCTCGACACCTGCGTCGGATAGCTTCATTTTCGTGGTCTGATGGGTGTCGTTGCTTACCATCGCAATCTCACCAAGTTTCATATCGATGCTGGCGGCACCGATATATGAAGTCTTGACCGATAGTCCGTCATGGGTCAGCTTCATCGTCGTGTTGTTGGAAGGCGATGCGCCTTCCGCCTTCAACTCGATCCCATTGCTGTTGACCTTGATGTTACTGACGTAGGAACTGTCGGCTTTCAGTGCGTTTGCAATCGCCATCGCGGTGGAACGCACCACGAGGTGAGTGATCAGCGTCGACACCGTGCTCAATCCCGCCTGCGCCGCGGTCACACCGTATCCGTACGGGTTCCAGGGGCCGATCTTGCCATCGTCCTTTGGGGATTCGCCGGCATCGGCGAACTTGCCGATGGCTCCGGCGGCGCTGGCCGCCACGGCGACGTTGGCGGCGATGTTCCAGCCGACGATGTGCTTCACCTTCGATTTCAGAGGTTCGATGATGGCCTTGAGCGGTGTCCGCTGGCCACCGGAAATCAGGACTTCATTGTTGGCCTGGGTCTTGGTGTCGGTTTTCAGGGATACGCTTTCGGAGTCGTCCAGGCTGATGCTGCGCCCCCCTTTCCAGGTGATGTCCGATCCCAGGGTCCAGTTGATGCTGGTGCCGATGCCGGCCTTGTGGACCACGCCGGCCGACGCGGTGGTATCGAACGACGCGCTGATCGAATTCTTGGTACCCAGGAAGGCCGAGTTCGAACTGCCGACCGTCAGGCTTTCCGAACTGCCGGCGGTACTGGTCCAGATGCTGCCGCCTCCCTTTGGATCGGTCGAGCCGATACCGATGGTGCTGTTATGGAACGGGGAATGCAGCCACATGACCTGCTTGCCACGGGTGTCGCCAAGATAGATCTCATTGCCGCCGGCGGTGCTGATGCGATTGTCGTGCGAAGTGGTGGCATTGACGATGTTGCGGTTCTCTGAATTGGGGACCGTACCGACAATCACCGGCTGATCCGGATCACCGTCGGTAAACGAAAGCAGGACTTCCGCATTCTTGTGCAGCGGGAAATGCATGCCGTGGTGGCGGCCGGAATAGGGCGTCGCCATGCGTACGCGCGCCGAACCCTTGTTGGCGTTCTTGTCGGTCTGATCGAACGGCAATTGCACCTTGTACTGGCCGTATTCGTCGAGTTCGGCGTATTCGCCGCTGCCTTCGGAATCGATGGTGGCGTTCATGGTGCCGGCCACGCGCGGCTTCTGGGTCACGCGCTCCGGACGGAATTGCACGTCGGCGGCAATGACGCGGAAGCTGTTGCCATAGGAAGTATCGGGCGACTCGGCGCCGATGCTGAACGGCGAGCGGATGCCGTTCAGCAG
>JBAUJK010000104.1:0-2471 GCA_049683695.1 Burkholderiaceae bacterium | reverse complement strand
CGTGGGCGGCGCTGGTGCTGGCGGCCGGATTCGCGATCCCGGCGCTGCAACTGCTGGTCTGGAGCGCGCAGGTGTTCGCCGCCGATTTCGACGAACGCTATCCGTCCTTCGTCTGGCACTCGGTGCTGCTGTCGGCGCTGGCGGCGGCGCTGGTGGTGGCAGCCGCCGTGGTGCTGTCGTACACGCTGCGCCGCCACCGCGACTGGCCGACGCGCTTCTTCACGCGGCTGTCGACGCTCGGCTATGCGATTCCCGGCACCGTGCTGGCGGTCGGCCTGTACATCCCGGTCGCCTGGCTCGACAGCCGGCTGATCGAATGGCTCGGCGCCTTCGGCATCGAGGTCGACGCGGTGCTGCGCGGCACGCTCTTGGTGATGCTTCTGGCCTATCTGGCGCGCTTCCTGGCGGCCGGCTTCAATGCGGTCGACAGCGCGATGCAGCGCATCACCCGCAGCCAGGAAGAGGCGGCGCGCGGCATGGGCGTGACCGGCGCGCGGCTGTTCGCGCGCGTGCACCTGCCGCTGTTGCGCGGCGGCCTGCTGACCGGCGCGCTGCTGGTGTTCGTCGACGTAATGAAGGAAATGCCGATCACGCTGATGACGCGGCCGTTCGGCTGGGACACGCTGGCGGTGCGCATTTTCGAAATGACTTCCGAAGGCCAATGGGAGCGCGCGGCGCTGCCGGCACTGGCGCTGGTGATCGCTGGCCTGGCGCCGGTGATCCTGCTGACGCGCCGCGCCGAGACCTGAATCCCGTCACCGATGAAACCGAACCCCGACCTGTGCGCCCCCGCGCAACCGCTGCTGCAATTGACCGGTGTCGCCCATGCCTACGGCGCGCAGACGACGCTGCGCGATCTCGGCTTTACGCTGGAACAGGGCCAGATCGGCTGCCTGCTGGGGCCGTCCGGCTGCGGCAAGACCACCGCGCTGCGCTGCATCGCCGGCTTCGAGCCGGTCGCCGCCGGCGAAATCCGCCTCAACGGCCGCGTCGTCAGCAGCCCGGCGGCGTCGGTGCCGGCGCACCAGCGCAAGATCGGCATGGTGTTCCAGGATTACGCGCTGTTCCCGCATCTGGACGTCGGCGCCAACATCGGTTTCGGCCTGCATGGCAAAAGCCGCGCCGAGCGCGCGCGCCGGGTCGCCGAACTGCTGGAAACGGTCGGCCTGCAGGGGCTGGGCGCGGCCTGGCCGCATGAACTGTCGGGCGGCCAGCAGCAGCGGGTGGCGCTGGCGCGGGCGCTGGCGCCGCGGCCCGAACTGCTGCTACTGGACGAGCCGTTCTCGAACCTCGACGTGGCGCTGCGCGAGCGGCTCGGCCTCGAAGTGCGGGCGATCCTGCGCCACCACAACACCACCGCGATCCTGGTCACGCACGACCAGCACGAGGCGTTCGCGATCGCCGACCGCATCGGCGTGCTGCACCGGGGCGCGCTGCAGCAATGGGACAGCGCCTACCAGCTGTACCACGAGCCGGCCAACCGCTTCGTCGCCGGCTTCATCGGGGAAGGCGTGCTGCTGCCCGGTGTGCTGACGGACGGCGACGTCATCGAAACGGAGCTGGGACGGCTGCCGGCGCAACTGCCGCCCGGCTGCGGCCCCGGCTGCCCGCTCGACGTGCTGATCCGGCCGGACGACATCGTCCATGACGACCACAGCCCGCTGACCGCGACGGTGCGCGCCAAGGCGTTCCGCGGCGCCGATTTCCTGTACACCCTGCAGTTGGCCAGCGGCGCCCGCCTGCTGTCGCTGGTGCCGAGCCACCACGACCATGGTGTCGGCGAGCGGATCGGCATCCGCCCGGAAATCGACCACGTGGTCGCGTTCGAACCGGAAGACGGCCGGCAGTGCTGAGGCCGATTCGGTAAACTGGCGCCCATGCCGGCACCCCAGATCGTCCAGCGCGGACGGGAAAACTACCAGGACAGCTACCGCGCGATGCGCGCGTTCACCGACGGCCGCGACGCCGGCACGCCGGACCAGCTGTGGCTGGTCGAGCATCCGCCGGTATTCACGCTGGGACTTGCGGCCGACCGTGCGCACGTGCTGGACGCGCACGGCATCCCGGTCATCCAGACCGACCGCGGCGGCGAAGTGACCTACCACGGCCCCGGACAGGCGGTGGTCTACCTGCTGATCGACCTGCGCCGCAAGCGCGCCGATGCCGGTGCTGACGCCCGGCTGTACGCGCGCGAATTCGTGCACCGGATCGAAGCGGCCGTGATCGACACGCTTGCCGCTCATGGCATCGCCGGCACGCGCCGCCCGGGCGCGCCCGGCATCTACCTAGCCGGCGGCCCCGCGCAGGGCGCGAAGATCGCCGCGCTCGGCCTGAAGATCCGCGGCAACGGCTGCACCTATCACGGCGTCGCGCTGAACGTGGCGATGGACCTGGAACCGTTCTCCTGGATCAACCCTTGCGGCTACCAGGGGCTGGCGACGGTCGACATGCACGGCGCCGGCGCCCGCGCC
>JBAUJK010000103.1:0-1613 GCA_049683695.1 Burkholderiaceae bacterium | reverse complement strand
CAGCAGGCGTTGCCGCCGGACTGCGCCTACGAAACCTTCATCGCCGCGCACGGCCAGGTGCCGACCCGCGACAATCCGCACGACGCCTTCAACGCGCTGGTATGGCTGGCTTTTCCGCGCATCAAGGCGCGGCTGAATGCGCTGCAGGCCGACGAAATCGAGCGTGCCGCCGGCGCGACCGGCCGGCGTGGGCCGCTACGCGACGCCGCCACATTGTTCGATGAAAACGCCACGCTGGTGGTGCTGCGCGACGATGCCGGCGGGCAGGCGCTGGCGCAAGCCCTGCGCGCGCACCGCTGGCAGGAATTGTTCGTCGAGCGCGCCGCGCAGTTCGGCCGCGACTATGAGGTGATGGTGTTCGGCCACGCGCTGCTGGAAAAGCTGGTGGCACCGTACAAGGCGATCACCGCGCATGCGTGGCTGGTGAGCGCGCCTGGCGAATTCTTCGCGCTGCCGGCGCCGGCGCGGCGGGCCTGGCTGGATGCCACCGTCGCCGCGCAGCTGACGCCGGCGTTGCGGCCGTCCGATTTCACGCCGCTGCCGCTGCTCGGCCTGCCGGGCTGGGCGCCGCAGCAGGACCAGGCGTTCTACGCCGACCGCGCGGTATTCCGGCCGCCACGCCGGCCCCGCGCAGACCGGTGAGGCTGCTCCGTCCTAGTGCGCGTGGCCCCGCCCGAAGCGGAACACGCTGACCGCCTGCGCCAGCTTTTCCGCCTGCTGCTCCAGCCCGGTGCTGGCGTCGGCCGCCTGTTCCACCAGCGCCGCGTTCTGCTGCGTAATGCGATCCATCTGCGCCACCGCGCTATTGACTTCGGCGATGCCGCTGCTCTGCTGGCGGCTGGCGTCGCCGATTTCGCCCATGATGCCGGCCACCTGCCGCACCGAGCGCACGATATCGTCCATGGTGTTGCTGGCGTCGTCGACCAGGCGGCTGCCGCCTTCGATCTTCGCCACCGAATCGTCGATCAGCGCCTTGATTTCGCGCGCCGCCGCCGCCGAGCGCTGCGCCAGGCTGCGCACTTCGGCCGCCACCACCGCGAAGCCGCGCCCCTGCTCGCCGGCCCGGGCCGCCTCGACCGCCGCGTTCAGCGCCAGGATGTTGGTCTGGAACGCAATGCCGTCGATGATGCCGAGGATGTCGACGATCTTTTTCGACGAGGCGTTGATCTCGTCCATGGTGGCGCCGACGCGGCCGACCGCGGCACCGCCGGCGGCCGCCACTTCCGATGCCGATGCCGCCAGCCGGTCGGCGGCGACCGCGCTGTCGGCGTTCTGGCGCACGGTGGCGGCGAACTGTTCCATGCTGGACGCGGTTTGCTGCAAGCTGGACGCCTGCGATTCGGTGCGCGCCGCCAGGTCGCGGTTGCCGGCGGCGATGTCATGGGTGCCGCTGCGGATCGACTCGACATGGGCGCGCACGTCGCCGACCGCCGCCACCAGGTTGACGTTCATTTGCTGCAGCGCGCGCAGCAGTTGCCCGCTTTCGTCGCTGCGCGCCGAGCCGGTGCGGCGCGACAGGTCGCCGCCGGCGATCGCGTGCGCGACTTCGGTGGCTTCCTTCAACGGCGTCACGATCGCCGCCCGCCACGCCAGCCACAGTAGCGGCGCCAGCG
>JBAUJK010000102.1:0-9232 GCA_049683695.1 Burkholderiaceae bacterium | reverse complement strand
AACGCGGCCGGCAAGGCGTCCGGCGCCAGCGTCGGCGAGGCGCTGCGCGACCGCCGCTTCTGGTGGCTGTACCTGGGCGCGGTGCTGGCCAGCCCGACCATGTTCATTCCATTCGCCCATATCTCGGCGGCGGCGCGCGACCTCGGCATCGACGAAGCGCGCGCGGTCGGACTGGTCGGCCTGATCGGCATCGGCAGCCTGATCGGGCGCTTCGCGATCGGTACGCTGGCCGACCGCATCGGCCGCACGCTGACGCTGATCCTGATGCAGGCGTCGATGGGGCTGTCGTATCTGGTCTGGTTCGGCGCCGGCGGCTTTCCGGCGCTGGCGTTCTATGCGTTGTGGTTCGGCATCAGCTACGGCGGCATCGTCGCGCTGCTGCCGGCGCTGTGCATGGACATCTTCGGCGCACGCGCGGTGGCCGGCATCATCGGCACGCTGTACACCGGCGCCGCGCTCGGCAACCTGCTCGGGCCGGTGGTGGCCGGCGCGGTGTTCGACCACAGCGCCAGCTACGCGCCGGTGATCTGGGGCTGCATCGCGCTGTCGACGCTGGCCACGCTGGCGTCGCTGCGACTGCTGGGTTCGGCGCGGCCGGCCTATTGAGCGGCAAGGCGCCGGCATAGAACGATATGGCGGCGGGATAATCGAAATACCGGCGGGGCCATCCGCCCTGCCCGGCCTGTTCCACCCTGTTGCCGGACGCTGCGATGACGCATCAATCGATCCTCGAATTTTCCACGCCCGGGCGCGGCACGCGCGATATCAGCGGCGAGCTGGCGCGCGTGGTGGCCGAATCGGGCGTGCAAACCGGGCTGGCGCACGTGTTCGTGCGCCACACCAGCTGTTCGCTGACGATCACCGAGAACGCCGATCCGGACGTGCGGCGCGACCTGGAAACCCTGTTCGCGCGGCTGGCGCCGGACGGCGACCCGGCCTGGCGCCACGACCTGGAAGGGCCGGACGACATGGCGGCCCATGCGCGCAGCGTGCTGAGCAGTGCCGGGCTGTCGGTGCCGATCGGCGCCGGCCGCCTGCTGCTCGGCACCTGGCAGGGCGTCTACCTGTGGGAACACCGCACCGAGCCGCAGCGGCGGCAGGTGGTGGTAACGATTCTGGGTGATTGATTAGGACCGGCGCAGATCGGCCACCGGTTCGCGGCCGAATTGCGAACCCAGCAGGAAATCCACCAGCCGCCTGCCGGCCTCCTCCGGCGCCGTCAACTGGCCGTCGCGTTTCAAGCCATCGAAGCGTTCGCGGCTGGGAAAGTTTTCCAGCGGCGTAGCGCGGATTTCCGCCTGCATGCCGGTATCAATGACGCCCGGCGCCAGGCTGCAGATGCGCACCCCGGGCGCGTTGTCCAGCGCCGCCGCGCGTGCATGCTGGTCGAGTGCCGCCTTGGTCGCGCAATACACGCTCCAGCCGGCGTACGGGCTTTGCGCGGCGCCGCTGGACACATGCAGGATGCGCAGTCCGCCGGCCGTGCGCGCGGCGGTCGCGGCATCGGCCAGCATCAGCGGCGCCGCCACGTTCAGGCTGACCGCCTGCGCGATCCGTTCGGGATCCTGGGCGCCGAGCGGCGCCACCGGCTGCACGGTGCCGGCATTGTTCACCAGCAGCAGGCCACCGTCGCCGGCATCGGCAGCGAAGCGCCGCAGCGCGCCGCCGGCCAGCCAGCGCGCCAGCGCGGCCGTATCGGCGAGGTCGATTTCGACCTGTTCCAGCAGCGCCGGAAAGCGCGCCTCCAGCGCCGCTTGGCGATGCCGCGCCAGGCCCAGGACGGCGATGTTGCGCGACAGTAGCTCCTCTGCGATGGCGGCGCCCAGTCCGCGCGCGTGGCCGGTGACGATCGCTTTCATTGCGTTGCGCCTTCCACGTCCTCCGCGGCGATCTGCCGCAGCGAACGGGCGAACACGTCCGCCGGCTGGCTGCCCTGGATCAGGTAGCGGCCGTTGACGATCACCGACGGCACCGAATGGATGCCCTGCTGCTGGTAGAAGCGTTCCTGCTCGCGCACCTCGGCGGCGTAGGCGTCGCCGGCGAGGATTTCCCGCGCCTGCTCGGCGTCGAGCCCGGCTTCGCCGGCCAGCCGGATCAGCACGTCGTGCGCTGCGGGATTTTCGCCATCGGTGAAATAGGCCTGGAGCAGCGCCTGCTTCAGTTCCAGCTGGCGGCCTTCCAGCCCGGCCCAGTGCAACAGCCGGTGCGCGTCGAAGGTGTTGTAGATGCGGCTGCGCCGGTCCATGTCGAAGGTGAAGCCGACCTCGGCGCCGCGGGCGCGGATCGCTTCCTGGCTTTGCGCCAGTTGCTGCGGCGTCATCCGGTATTTTTCGATCAGGTGCTCGCCGATGTCCTGACCGCCGGCCGGCATCGCCGGGTTCAGCTCGAACGGCTGGAACCGCAGGTCGGCATCGATTTCGCCGTCGAGCGTGGCGAGCGCCTGCCGCAGCGAATTCAGGCCGATCGCGCACCAGGGGCAGGAAACGTCGGAAACAAAGTCGATCTGCAGTCGCGTGGTCATGGGGCACCTTGGAGTCGGGTCGATGATCGCCGCGGACTGCGGCGATCGCTGTGACGACAGTATAGGAGCTTGCGCGACCGCAGGCCGCGGACGACGATTCCGTTGCCTGCGCAAAACCTGCGCCGGCCGTGGCAGCCGGCGCAGGAGCCCGGAGCGATGCCCGGCCTTACTTCTTCTTCGCGGGAGCGCTGACCGGCTTGACCGCGCCGCAGTCGGCGCTGATCCACTTGCCGGTGGTTTCGTGGTTCTGGTCGACTTTTTCGCCGTGCGCGGTGCCCTTGAACTGGTAGCGGGAAGAAAAACTCTCGTTGCCGGCGAAGACGCCGCTGACCTTGCCCTGCCCCTTCATCTCCGCGCTGTTGCAGACCAGGTCGAACGAGTACTGGCCGCCGCTGGTCTTGTAGTTTTTCGTCTCGCAGCCCATTTCCTTGACGTCGGCGGTGGCCGGTTCGTCGCGCGCCGCCATCTCCTTGGTGATGCAGACCTTGGACACCATGCCGCCGCCGCGCATCACCGGCATTTCGATGCCCATGTCGCGCATCTGCTTCAACTGTTCCGGCGGCAGCTCGGGCATCGGCGGCATCGCCTTCAACTCGTCCGACTTCATCGTCATTTCCCACAGGCCCGGCTTCATCTGGCCGGCGGCCCAGGCATGGCTGCCGATGGCGGCCAGCGCCAGCAGGGAAATCGAGAACAGGATTCGACGCATGTTGCTCCTCCTTGGTTGGGTCCGGCACGCTGCCGGGACGGTGGGATATGCCGCGCATGCTAACCGAGGCTTGCCAGCCGGACAATAGCGCGCGCATGTCCTGCCGCCCGGTATCGATGCGGCCGTGCTCCCGTGGCAGCTTGGCGATGCGGCTCTGCTATGATCCGGCGACCCTTAACCTCTTCCGGAGTTTTCCATGACGATATCCCTGTCCACCGCTTCGGTCCCGGTTTTCAAGCAGATGCTGAATGCGTTGAGCGATGTGCTGACGAAGGCCGAGGCGCATGCCAAGACCATCCTGATCGAGCCCGAACCGCTGCTGCAGGCGCGCCTGTTCCCCGACATGTTCCCGCTGCTGCGCCAGGTGCAGATCGCGGCCGACTTCGCCAAGAGCGTGCCGGCGCGGCTGGCCGGCGTCGACGTGCCGGCCTGGGACGACAACGAACAGAATTTCGCCGAGCTGCGCGCGCGCATCGCCCGCACGCTGGCCTTCATCGAGGCGCTCGATCCTGCGCAGATCGATGCCGGTGCCGAGCGCGAAATCGTGCTGCGCCCCGGCACGCCGAAGGAAAGGAAGATGATCGGCCGCGACTACCTGCTGCACTACGGCCTGCCGCAATTCTTCTTCCACGTCACCACCGCCTACGACATCCTGCGCCACAATGGCGTCAACCTCGGCAAGCGCGACTACATGGGCAGCTATTAACCTTCCGTTCACCCACTTCAACCGACCGATCATGATTCTCGAACTCGCGGACATCCGCATCCAGCCCGGCAAGCAGCAGGAATTCGACGCCGCCATCCAGCGCGGCGTGCAGCAGGCAATCAGCAGCGCCAAGGGGTTCCTCGGCTACCGCGTGCAGCGCGGCATCGAAACGCCGGAACGCTACGTGCTGACGATCTACTGGGACACGCTGGAAAACCATACCGTCGATTTCCGCGGCTCACCGGCATTCCAGGAATGGCGCGCGATCGTCGGCCCGTATTTCGCCGTGCCGCCGGCCGTCGAGCATTTCACGCTGCTGGTGGACGCACCGCCCGCCGCCTGATCCCTCCCCACCGACACCGGGAGTATGCCTCGAACCCGCCGGCAATCCGCCCGACATAGGCCGCCTACCATGGGAGTATGCTCCCACCCCGCGATCCGCCGGCAACGCCCGGCGGATTTTTTTTGCGCCGCCCGCGTTGCCGACGGCCGCCGGTCGGTCCACTCCTTTCCCATCACATGGCACTTGACGCAGCCGCTTGCTTAATGTAGCGGCTTGGAATAAGCTGGCCCGACAACATGGACAAGGAGACAAGACTCATGCAAGTTCATCTCACCGTCAATGGCGTCCCGACCGATCTCGATCTTCCCCCCAACACCTTCCTGGTCCAGGCCCTGCGCGAGCAACTGAAGCTGACCGGCACCCACGTCGGCTGCGACACCGCCCAATGCGGCGCCTGCACCGTCATCATGAACGGGCGCGCAGTCAAGTCGTGCAACCTGCTGGTGGCGCAGGCCGACGGCGCCGACATCACCACCATCGAAGGGCTGGCGCAGGCGGACGGCACGCTGCACCCGATGCAGGCGGCGTTCAAGGATTGCCACGGCCTGCAGTGCGGCTTCTGCACCACCGGCATGGTGATGAGCGCGGTCGATCTGTGCACTCACCATCCGAACGCGTCGGAAGACGAGATCCGCTCTCTGCTGGACGGCAACATCTGCCGCTGCACCGGCTACCAGAACATCGTCCGCGCGGTCCAGCAAGGCGCGGCCGCGATGGCCGCCGGCGCCTGATCCGCATTCCCCGACCGCCGTTCCCCTCACCTCTTTCGGGAGATCAACATGGGTGCATCCGAATGTGCCGGCCTGCCGCACATCGGCGAGGCCGTCCGCCGCAAGGAAGACTACCGGTTCCTGACCGGAGCCGGCCAATACACCGACGACATCAATCTGGCCAACCAGCGCTACGCGGTGTTCGTGCGCTCGCCGCACGCGCACGCCACGATCAAGAGCATCGACACCAGCCGCGCCGCCGCGATGCCGGGCGTGGCGCGCATCTTCACCGGCAAGGACGTCGAAGGCAAGATGGGCGGCCTGCCGTGCGGCTGGCTGATCACCAGCACCGACGGCACGCCGATGAAGGAACCGCTACATCCGATCCTGGCGCAAGGCAAGGTGCGCTACGTCGGCGACCACGTGGCGATGGTGGTGGCCGATACGCTGGAGCAGGCGAAGAACGCGGCCGAGGCGGTCGAAGTCGATTACGACGTGCTGCCGGCGGTGGTCGACGTGCGCGACGCCGCCAAGGGAACGGCGCTGCACGAAGTCGCGCCCGACAACCATTGCTACAAGTGGGCGCTCGGCGACAAGGCCCAGGTCGACGCCGCGTTCGCCGGCGCCGCCCATGTCACCAGGCTGGACCTGGTCAACAACCGGCTGATCCCGAACGCGCTCGAGCCGCGCGCCGCGATCGGCGCCTACAACCGCGCCACCGACGAATACACGCTGTACGTGGCCAACCAGAATCCGCACGTCGAACGGCTGTTGATGACCGCCTTCGTGCTCGGCCTGCCGGAACACAAGGTGCGCGTGATCGCGCCCGACGTCGGCGGCGGCTTCGGCTCCAAGATCTACCTGTACGCCGAGGACGTCTGCCTGACCTGGGCCGCCAAGCAGCTCAACTGCGCGATCAAGTGGACCGCCGAACGCAGCGAGAGCTTCCTGTCCGACGCGCACGGCCGCGACCACGTCAGCCACGCCGAAATGGCGATGGACAAGGACGGCAAGTTCCTGGCGATGCGCGTGCATACCGACGCCAACCTCGGCGCCTACCTGTCCACCTTCTCGACCGCGATCCCGACCATCCTGTACGGAACGCTGCTGGCCGGGCAGTACACGACGCCGCAGATCTACGTCGAGGTCGACAGCTGGTTTACCAACACCTCCCCGGTCGACGCCTACCGCGGCGCCGGCCGGCCGGAGGCGACCTATCTGCTGGAACGGCTGGTGTCGCGCTGCGGTTGGGAAATGGGTTTGAGCCAAGCAGAAATCCGCCGCCGCAACTTCGTCACCGAGTTCCCGCACCAGACGCCGGTGGCGCTGCAGTACGACGTCGGCGACTACCACGCCTGCATGGACCAGGCCGAGCAGCTGGCCGAGGTCGCCGGCTTCGACGCCCGCCGCCAGGCCAGCGAAGCCAAGGGACTGCTGCGCGGCATCGGCTATTCCAGCTACATCGAAGCCTGCGGACTGGCGCCGTCCAACATCGCCGGCGCGCTGGGCGCGCGCGCCGGCCTGTTCGAATGCGGCGAGGTGCGCGTGCACCCGACCGGCAGCGTGACGGTGTTCACCGGCTCGCACAGCCACGGCCAGGGGCATGAAACCACCTTCGCGCAGGTGGTCGCGGCGCGGCTCGGGATCGGCGTCGACGCGGTCGAGGTGGTGCATGGCGACACCGGCCGCGTGCCGTTCGGCATGGGCACCTACGGTTCGCGCTCGCTGTCGGTCGGCGGCTCGGCGATCATGAAGGCGCTCGACAAGATCGAAGCCAAGGCCAAGAAGATCGCCGCCCACCTGATGGAAGCGTCGGACGCCGACATCGACTTCATCAACGGCGAATTCATCGTGCGCGGCACCGACAAGAAAGTGCCGTTCGGCCAGGTGGCGCTGACCGCCTACGTGCCGCACAACTATCCGCTGGAGACGCTGGAGCCGGGCCTGAACGAAACCGCGTTCTACGACCCGACCAACTTTACCTATCCGGCCGGCACCTACATCTGCGAGGTCGAAATCGACCCGGCCACCGGCGCCACCCGGATCGACCGCTTCACCGCGGTCGACGACTTCGGCACCATCGTCAATCCGATGATCGTCGAGGGCCAGGTGCACGGCGGCATCGCGCAGGGCATCGGCCAGGCGCTGATGGAGCGCTGCGTATACGACCGCGACAGCGGCCAGCTGGTCACCGGCAGCCTGATGGACTACACGATGCCGCGCGCCGACGACTTCCCGCTGTTCCGGCTCGGCCACGTCTGCACGCCGTGCACGCACAATCCGCTCGGCTCCAAGGGCTGCGGCGAGGCCGGCGCGATCGGCTCGCCGCCGGCCGTCATCAACGCCGTACTGGATGCGCTGCACCCGCTTGGCGTGAAGGACTTCGACATGCCGGCCACTTCCAGCCGCGTCTGGGAAGCGATCCGGTCCGCCAAACAGGCCGCCCAGGCCCCGGCCCACGCGTAAGGAGAACGCTCATGTATGCATTCACTCTCGAACGCCCAGCCAGCGCCGCCGACGCCGCGCGCCTGGCCGGCGAAGGCGCCAAGCTGCTGGCCGGCGGCCAGACCCTGCTGGCCTCGATGAAACTGCGCCTGGCCGACCCGGGCCGGCTAGTCGACCTGTCCGGCATCTCCGACCTGGCCGGCATCCGGCGCGACGGCGACGCCTTCGTGATCGGCGCGATGACGCGCCACGCCGACGTCGCCGACAACGCCGAGCTGAAGGCGGCATTGCCGGCGCTGGCAGAACTGGCTGGCCAGATCGGCGACCGCCAGGTGCGGGCGATGGGCACGCTGGGCGGCTCGGTCGCCAACAACGATCCGGCGGCCGACTACCCGGCCGCCGTGCTCGGGCTGAACGCGACGATCCAGACCACCGGGCGCGAGATCGCCGCCGACGACTACTTCCAGGGCATGTTCGCCACCGCCCTGGCGGACGGCGAACTGATCACCGCGATCCGCTTCCCGATCCCGCGCCGCGCCGCCTACATGAAGTTCAAGCAGCCGGCGTCGCGCTTCGCGCTGGTCGGCGTGTTCGTCGCCCAGACCGATGCCGGCGTGCGCGTGGCCGTCACCGGCGCCGGCAATGGCGTGTTCCGGCATCACGGGCTGGAACAGGCGCTGACCGCCAGCTTCACATCGGCCGCCGCCGCCGCGGTCCCGATCGACGCCGCCGAGCTGAACAGCGACCTGCACGCATCGGCCGCCTACCGCGCCAACCTGATCAGTGTGCTGACGCAGCGCGCGGTCGAACGGATGCAGGGATAGCCGATCGGAGTAACGTGTTTTCCACCATCGATGACCTCAATGCGGCGCTGGAGCGAGCCGGCTACTATGCTGACCGCCGGCTCGCCACCGCCGCCTTCCTGGCGCTGCGGCTGCAGCGGCCGCTGCTGCTGGAGGGCGAGCCCGGCGTCGGCAAGACCGAGCTGGCGAAGGCGCTGGCCACCGCGCTGGACCGCACGCTGATCCGCCTGCAGTGCTACGACGGCATGGAGCTGCGCGAGGCACTGTATGAGTGGAACTACACCGCGCAGTTGCTGCACATGCGCGCCGCCGAGCTTGGCCACGCCGGCCGTGACGGTGGCGACCGGCTGGAGCGCGAGGTTTACCAGGAACGCTACCTGATCCGCCGCCCGCTGCTGCAGGCGCTGGAGACGCCGGCGCCCGGCGCGGTGCTGCTGATCGACGAAGTGGACCGCGCCGACGAACCGTTCGAAGCCTTCCTGCTCGAATACCTCGGCGAATACCAGGTCAGCATTCCGGAATTCGGCACCGTGCGCGCGGCCAGCAGCCCGGTCACGATCCTGACCAGCAACCGCACGCGCGAACTGCACGACGCCGTCAAGCGGCGCTGCCTGTACCACTGGCTCGACTACCCGGACCGCGAGCGCGAACTGACCATCGTCCGCGCCCAGGTGCCGCAGGCCAGCAGCGCGCTGTCGGCGCAGGTGGCGCAATTCGTCGGCCGCCTGCGCAGCGCGCCGTACGCCGCCGCCTTCCAGCGCGCGCCCGGCATCGCCGAAAGCGTCGAATGGGCGCGCGCGCTGGTGGCGCTCGACACGCTGACGGTCGATCCGGAAGTGGTGTCCGACACCGCCGGCATCCTGTTCAAGCAGCGCGAGGACGTCGCCGCGCTGACCCGCGACCTGGCGGCCGAACTGCTGCAGCCGGCGGCCGCCGACCCGGCGTAACGCGCAGGGGACGCGCGATGCAGCTCGGCGACGCTCGCAGCGGCAAGC
>JBAUJK010000101.1:0-18379 GCA_049683695.1 Burkholderiaceae bacterium | reverse complement strand
GCCTCGCTGCCTTGACGCGGGCCTCCGGGCGCGTTCCGCGGCCGGCGGCATCGGAGCGCCGTGCCGCTGCGGCCGAGAGGGCGACGCGCGGCAGGCATGCCGGAAAGCCATTAATATGGCGGCTCCCCGTGCCGCCGGCTGCCCAGGCCGCGGCCTTGCAGAACCTGGCCCGCAATCATCATGAGCATCTGGAAATCCCCGATCGACCTGGCGGAACTGAACCGCTGGAATGCCGGCACCGCCGCCGCCCATCTCGGCATCGAATTCACCGCCGCCGGCGAGAACTGGCTGGAGGCGCGCATGGCGGTCGACCACCGCACTTTCCAGCCGTTTCACGTGCTGCACGGCGGCGCCTCGGTGCTGCTGGCCGAAACGGTCGCCAGCTGCGCCAGCAACCTGTGCCTGGACGGCAAGACCCAGCGCAGCGTCGGCCAGGAAATCAATGCCAACCACGTGCGCTCGGTGGCCAGCGGCCACGTCACCGGGCGTGCCACGGCAATCCACCTGGGGCGCACCAGCCACGTGTGGGAAATCCGCATCGTCGACGACGCCCAGCGGCTGGTCTGCATTTCCAGAATCACGATGGCGGTACTGACCGCCGCCTGACGCGGGATGGCGGCCGGCTGCCGGTCGCCGTCCTTCCGCCACCCGGCCGCGCCGCGGCTGCCGTTTTCCTTTTCCGCTCAACCCATGTCGTCAGCCGCGAGCACCGCTTCTCCTTCCTTTTCGCCGACCGAAGTGCGGGCGGTGGTCATCGGCCTGATGCTGGCGATCCTGCTCGGCGCGCTCGACCAGACCATCATCTCGGTGGCGCTGCCGATGATGGCGGCCGACCTGCAAGGCTTCGACCTGCTGGCATGGGTGGTGTCCGGCTATCTGGTCGCGGTGGCGGTGGCCACGCCGATCTACGGCAAGCTGGGCGACCTGTACGGGCGGCGCGCCATGCTGTCGGTGGCGATCGGCGTATTCCTGGCGGCCTCGGCCGCCTGCGCGCTGGCGACCTCGATGCCGATGCTGGTGGGTGCGCGCATCGTCCAGGGCCTGGGCGGCGGCGGCCTGATCTCGGTGGCGCAGGCGGCGATCGCCGACGTCGTCGCGCCGCGCGACCGCGGCCGCTTCCAGGGCTACATCAGCGGCGCTTTCGCGGTCGCCAGCGTGATGGGGCCGCTGGCCGGCGGGGTGCTGACCGAGCACCTGTCATGGCGCTGGATTTTCTGGATCAACCTGCCGCTCGGGCTGGCCGCTTTCGTCATTTCGCGCCGCGCGCTGGCGCGGCTGCCGGTGCCGCACGTCAAGCGGCCGGTCGACTATGCCGGCGCGCTGCTGCTGTCGCTCGGGCTGTCGCTGCTGCTGATCGGCATCACCCGCATCGGCCAGGGCGTGTCCTGGCGCGACGCCGACAACATGGCGCTGTTCGGCGTCGCCGCCGCGGCGCTGGCGGCTTTCCTGTGGCAGGAGCGGCGCGCGCGGGAACCGATCATTCCGCTCGGACTGTTCGCGATTCCGACCATGAGCCTGTGCTGCGCGATCCTGTTCATCGCCTTTTGCCAGATCGTCTCGCTGTCGGTGCTGATCCCGCTGCGGCTGCAGATGGTCACCGATGCCGGCGTCCAGGGTTCGGCGTTCCAGCTGATCCCGCTGTCGCTGGCGATTCCGCTGGGTGCGTACATCGGCGGCAGCCTGACCGCGCGCTACGGGCGCTTCCGGCGCGTGCAGCTGGTGGGCGCGCTGATCGTGCCGCTGACGGTGGCCGGGCTGGCGCTGATCGATCCGCGCGCGACGCTGTTCGGAGGGGCGCTGATGGCGGCCACCGGGATCGGCATCGGCCTGCAGCTGCCGACCTCGATGGTGGCGGTGCAGAACGCGGTGCCGCACCGGCATGTCGGCATCGCCACCGCGGTGACCGCGTTCTTCCGCTCGCTCGGCGCGGCGATCGGCGTCGCGGTGCTGATGGCGCTGCTGCTGGCGATCCTGCACGACAAGGCGCCGGCGCTGGCCGGCGGCGAATCTGGTGCTGCCGTGGTCCGCGCGATGGTGGGCGAGGAGGGCGCGCGCATGCCGGACTTGGCGCCGGAGGCATGGGCGCAGCTGACGATGGCGGTACGGGGTGCGTTCCGCTCGATCTTCCTGTGCAGCGCGGCGCTGGCGGCGCTGTCGGTGCTGCTGGCCTGGCGCATGCCGGACGACGAGCTGAGCGCGCACACCACGCAGTAGGCGTCGCCTTCGCTGGCTACGGCTTCATCTGGGCGCGGATTTCGCCGCCTGGGTGGGCAGCGCTGTGGACGTTGACGTACAGCTGGCCGTTCTTGAACGCCTGATATTGCTCGTCGGTCAGGCGGGCCCCGGCCGGCACCGTCCACTGGCTGGCACCCTTCTTTTCCAGCGGCACGATGACCGGGCCGTTCTTGCCGGCCGGCGCGTGATGGATGTGCGCCATCGTGCCGTCGACGCCGGTAGTGGTGATCGTGCCTTCGACGCTGTGATCGTCATTGATGGTGATCGCGCCGCTACCGGCGGCCTGAGTGGTTACCGGCGGCACTTCCTGGCCGCCAGTCAGTGCCAGTTCGGCGTTTCCTGCATGGGCGGCACCAGCAGCCAGTACACCGGCGGCCAGCAGGGCCAGTAGGGTCCGTGAGCGGGATTCAAGGGTAACGCGCATCTGCATTCTCCTGTGATAGCCGGGCGCAAGCACCGGCGGATTCGTGCTTCATTCGTGCCAGTAACCTTCCTTGCGGTAATACGCGTGCAGCGCCGCTTCGTAGTCGCGGCTGATGCCGACCTCGGCGTCGTAGGCCGGGCTGGCGCGGATGGTGTCGCGCGACAGTGCCACACGCACGGTGGACGCGGTCCAGTCGATCTCGTCGATCCACTGGGTGGCGATCAGTACCGTCTTGCCGCCCGGCCACCAGTTGCGGGTATCGATTTCCAGGTAGCGGATGGTCCAGTCGTCATCGTCGAACAGGAAGTCGTCGACATGGCCGATGTTGCCGTCGCTGGCATGGATGCCGTAGCCGCGCACTTCGTCGGTGCTGCGCAGGTGGATGTCTTCCGGCGCCACCTCGGCCTCGCGGTCGGCGCGCGCGCGGTCTTCCGGCGACGGCGGGATCGGCGTCATTACCGGGTGCTCGGAGGTGCTGCCCATGTACGGGCCGCCCCAGTACGGCGCATAGCCGTAGTAGCCGGCATAGTCGATTTCGTGCTGGCGCGACACCGGCTTGTGGGTGTCGACGTCCGGGCTGTTTCTGACCTGTTCGCGGGTCAGGTCGACGCTGATGCTGTCGCCGTCATCGTCGATGCGCTTGACCGCCAGCGGCGAAATCAGTACTTCGCGCCCGCGCAGCCAGCCGCCGGTCTGCACCACCAGGTAGCGCAGGCCCCAGGCCTGGTCGTCGAACAGGGCGCGCCGCACGCTGCCGAGTTCGCCGTCGGTGGCGTGCAGGGTCGATCCTTCCAGATTGCGCAGGCTGCGTAGCATCAGGCACCTCCATGTACGATGGCGGCGCGGCAAGGGGCCGCGCTATCACCGGCGATGTGAATGTGACAACTTCGGCGCGCCGGCGTTCCGGGACGACCGCGGCAGCCGCTGGCGAAGCCTTCAGTGCCCAATATACTCCCTTTCAATGCCTCGTATGCCGCATATAAATCCTGCGGGAAAAACCTATACCCCCATAGCCATGTTATTTATTTAGAACTCTTTGCCGCTTGCCCTCTCTATCCAGATGGCGTACCGGCGCGCGTGCCGGCAATTTGCGCGCGCGCCATACATCATCAGGGAGGGGTATGCAGGTTTCCAGGCGGGAAGGGACGACATGCAGATCGGCATGATCGGCCTCGGGCGGATGGGCGCCAACATGGGTCGGCGGCTGCTGCGCGGCGGCCACCAGTGCGTCGCCTACGATGCCGACGCCGATGCGCGCGCAACGCTGCAGCGCGAAGGCGCGAGCACCGCCGCCACGCTGGCGGAGCTGGCGGCGGCACTGCCGGCGCCGCGTACGGTCTGGCTGATGGTGCCGGCCGGCGCGGTCGACACGGTGCTGGCTGAGCTGGTGCCGCTGCTGCAGTCCGGCGACGTCGTGATCGACGGCGGCAATTCGATGTACCACGATGACATCCGCCGTGGCGCCGAACTGGGCGAGCGCGGCATCCATTACCTCGACGTCGGCACCAGCGGCGGCACCGCCGGCCTGGAGCGCGGCTATTGCCTGATGATCGGCGGCGACGCCGGCGTGGTGCGGCGGCTGCAGCCGCTGTTCGCGACATTGGCGCCCGGCGTCGACGCGGCGCCGCGCAGCCCGGGCCGCAACGGTCCGCCATCGACCGCCGAGCAGGGCTACCTGCACTGCGGCCCGGTCGGCGCCGGCCACTTCGTCAAGATGGTGCACAACGGCATCGAGTACGGCCTGATGGGAGCCTACGCCGAAGGCATCAACCTGCTGCGCCACGCCAACGCCGGCAGCCGGACGCGCGCCGCCGACGCCGAAACCACGCCGCTGCGCCAGCCGGAGCTGTACCGCTACGACTTCGACCTGGCCGAGATCGCCGAGCTATGGCGGCGCGGCAGCGTGGTCGGCTCCTGGCTGCTGGACCTGGCCGCCGCCGCGCTGCACGACGATCCGGCGCTGGACCACTTCGGCGGTCGCGTGTCGGATTCCGGCGAAGGGCGCTGGACGGTGGCGGCCGCGATCGATACCGCGGTGCCGGTGCCGATCCTGTCGGCGGCACTGTTCGAGCGCTTCGGCTCGCGCGGCAATGCCGATTTCGGCGACCGCCTGCTGTCGGCGCTGCGCTACCGTTTCGGCGGCCACCTGGAAAAGCGCGGCGGCGGACACGAATGAGCACCATGGACGACCAGCATTCGGACGCCTTCGTCTTCTTCGGCGCCACCGGCGATCTCGCCTGCAAGAAAATCTTCCCGGCGCTGCAGGCGCTGGTGCGGCGCGGCCGCCTCGACATCCCGGTGATCGGCGTTGCCCGTTCCGGTTGGAGCCTGGAGCGCCTGCGCGAGCGGATCGCCAACAGCCTGCGCCAGTACGGCCGCATCGACGAGGACGCCAGCCGCCGGCTGTGCGCGCAGCTGCGCTACGTCGACGGCGACTATGGCGATCCGGGCACCTACGAGCGGCTAAGGCAGGCGCTCGGCGACGCCGCGCGGCCGCTGCACTACCTGGCGATCCCGCCCAGCATGTTCGGCCCGGTGGCGCGCGGGCTGGCGCGTTCCGGCTGCGGCAAGGGTGCCCGCATCGTGGTCGAAAAGCCGTTCGGGCGCGACCTCGAATCGGCGCGCGCGCTCGACGCCACGCTGCACCAGTCGTTCCCGGAATCGGCGATCTTCCGCATCGACCATTACCTCGGCAAGGAAGCGGTGCTGAACCTGCTGTACTTCCGTTTCGCCAACGCCTTCCTGGAGCCGGTCTGGAACCGCGAGCACGTCGCCAGCGTCCAGATGACCCTGGCCGAGAACTTCGGCGTCGAGGGCCGCGGCCGCTTCTACGAGGAAGTCGGCGCGCTGCGCGACGTCGTGCAGAACCACATGCTGCAAGTGCTGACGCTGCTGGCGATGGACGCGCCGGTCGGGCGCGGCATCGACATCCTGCGCGACGAAAAGCTGCGCCTGTTGCGCGCGGTGCGCCCGCTCGATCCGGCCGACGTGGTGCGCGGCCAGTTCGCCGGCTACCGGCGCGAGGACGGCGTCGCCGCCGATTCGCGGGTCGAAACCTTCGTTGCGCTGCGGCTGTGGATCGACAGCATGCGCTGGTCCGGCGTGCCGTTCTACATCCGCGCCGGCAAGCACCTGCCGGTGACGGCGATGGAAGTGGTGGTGCAGCTGAAGCGGCTGCCGCAGGCGGTGTTCGACGCCGGCGACGGTGCGCCGGCCGACTACTTCCGCTTCCGTTTCAGTCCCGAGGTCGGCATTTCGCTCGGCGCCCGCATCAAGCGGCCGGGCGCCGGGATGACCGGCATCGCCACCGAGCTGGTGGCACAGCGCCAGGCAGCCGAAGACATCTCGCCCTACGAGCGCCTGTTCGGCGACGCGCTGCGCGGCGATGCGTCGCTGTTCACCCGCGACGACTGTGTCGAGCAGGCATGGCGCATCGTCGATCCGGCGCTGCACAGCGGCGCCGTGCCGCTCGAATACGCGCCCGGCAGCTGGGGACCGGCGGCCGCCGATCGGCTGATCGCCGGTGACGGCCGCTGGCGCGATCCGCCGGCGCCGGAGGGAGGCGCGTGAGCGCTGCCGCGCCGGCCAGGACTTTCATGCCTTTCATATCGAACCATGCGGCGTCCGCCGCTCTCGCAAGGATTTTCCGATGAACCCAGTACAGCAACTGCATGCCGCCGGCCAGAGCCTGTGGCTCGACCAGATCACGCGCGGCATGGTGACCGACGGCACCCTGCGCCGCTACATCGACGAGCTGGCCGTGACCGGCCTGACCTCGAACCCGACCATCTTCCAGAAGGCGATCGGCGACACCGATTTCTACGACGCCGCGATCCGCAGCAAGTCCGGCGAAGGCCGCTCCGGCGAGGCGCTGTTCTTCGAACTGGCGCTGGAAGACCTGACGCAGGCGGCCGACCTGTTCCTGCCGGCCCACCGGCGCAGCAACGGCGTCGACGGCTGGGTGTCGCTGGAGGTGTCGCCGCTGCTGGCGGACGACGCGCAAGCCACGATCGAGGCGGCGCGCACACTGCACGCGCAGGCGGCGCGGCCCAACCTGTTCATCAAGATCCCGGGCACCGAGGCGGGGCTCAAGGCGATCGAGGAATCGGTCTATCACGGCGTGCCGATCAACGTCACATTGCTGTTTTCGCGCGAGCAGTACGCGGCGGCGGCCGACGCCTATATGCGCGCGATCGAGCGCCGGCTGACCGACGGCCGCGATCCGAAGGTGGCCTCGGTGGCTTCGCTGTTCGTCAGCCGCTGGGACGTGGCGGTCAAGGAGCGGGTCGCGCCGAAGCTGCAGAACCGGCTCGGCGTGGCGATCGCCCAGAGGACCTATCTCGCCTACCGGCAGCTGCTGGCGTCGCCGCGCTGGCGCCGGCTGGCCGAGGCCGGCGCACTGCCGCAGCGGCTGCTGTGGGCCAGTACCGGCACCAAGGATCCGGCGGCGCCGGACACCTTCTACATCGAGGCGCTGGCCGCGCCCGATACCATCAACACGATGCCGGAAAAGACGCTGCTGGCCTTCGCCGACCACGGCCAGGTGCACGACATGATGCATGCGGACGCCACCGCCGCCGGCGAGTGGGAAAGCATGCTGGACAAGTTCGAACGGTCCGGTATCAACGACGATGCGCTGGCGCAGCAGCTGCAGCGCGACGGCGCCGACGCATTTTCCAAATCCTGGCAGCAGCTGCTGGCGGAGATCGCCGCCAAGGGCGAGCGGCTGAAGGCGCGGGCATGAACGCATTGCACATGCCGCTGGTGCAGCGCCCGGCATGGCACGCGCTGGCGGCGCACCGGCAGGTCGGCGGCGACGTTTCACTGCGACGGCTGTTCGCCGACGACCCGGGACGCGGCGAGCGCTTCGCCGCCGAGGCGGCCGGCCTGTACCTCGACTATTCGAAGCAGCGCATCACCACCGAGACGCTGCGCCTGCTGCTGCGGCTGGCGGCCGAATGCGGCCTGCGGCAGCGGATCGACGCCATGTTCACCGGCGAAAAAATCAATATCACCGAGCACCGGCCGGCGCTGCACGTGGCGCTGCGCGCGCCGCTGGGCCAGCACATCATGGTCGACGGCGTCGACGTCGTGCCGCAGGTACACGAGGTGCTGCGGCGCATGGCCGAATTCAGCGAGCAGGTGCGCAGCGGCGAATGGCGCGGCCACGGCGGCAAGCCGATCCGCCATATCGTCAACATCGGCATCGGCGGTTCCGACCTCGGGCCGGTGATGGCCTACGAGGCGCTGCGCTACTACAGCGCGCGTGAGCTCGACTTCCGCTTCGTGTCGAACGTCGACGGCGCCAACCTGGCCGAGGCGCTGCGCGGGCTGGACGCCGGCGAGACGCTGTTCATCGTCTGCTCGAAGACCTTCGGCACGCTGGAGACGCTCACCAACGCCCGCGCCGCGCGCGCCTGGTGCCTGGAGCGGCTGGGCGACCGGCAGGCGGTGGCGCGCCATTTCGTCGCGGTGTCGAGCAACGCCGACGCGGTGGCCGAGTTCGGCATCGACCGCGAGCGCATGTTCGGTTTCTGGGACTGGGTCGGCGGCCGCTATTCGATGGATTCGGCGATCGGCCTGTCGACGATGATCGCCATCGGGCCGGCCAACTTCCACGCGATGCTGGACGGCATGCGCGAGATGGACGCGCATTTCCACCAGGCGCCGTTCGAGCGCAACCTGCCGGTCCTGATGGGCCTGTTGGCGCTGTGGAACAACAATTTCCTCGATTTGCCGACGGTGGCGGTACTGCCATACGCGCATTACCTGAAGCGCTTCCCGGCCTATCTGCAGCAGCTGGTAATGGAAAGCAACGGCAAGCGCGTGACGCAGGACGGTCGGCCGGTCGGCTGCCAGACCGCGCCGGTGTACTGGGGTGAGCCGGGCACCAACGGCCAGCATTCGTTCTACCAGATGCTGCACCAGGGTACGCGCGCGGTGCCGTGCGATTTCATCGGCTTTTGCCAGCCGCTCGACGGCTCCGGCATGCAGCACGATCTGCTGATGGCCAACCTGTTCGCGCAGGCCGAGGCGCTGGCTTTCGGCAAGAGCGCCGAGGAAGCACGTGCCGAAGGCGCGCCGGCGCGGCTGCTGCCGCACCGCATCGTCGAGGGCAACCGCCCCAGCAACATGATCCTGGCGCCGCGGCTGACGCCGCAGGCGCTGGGCACGCTGGTGGCGCTGTACGAGCACAGTGTGTTCACCCAGGGCGCGATCTGGGACATCGATTCGTTCGACCAGTGGGGCGTCGAGCTGGGCAAGCGCCTGGCGCAGCAGATGATGCCGGAGCTGACCAGCGCCAACGAGCCGCTGCTGGCGCACGACAGTTCGACCAATGCACTGATCCGCCGCTATCGCCGGCAGCGCAAGGACAGGCCGGCATGAGACGGCCGCGATTTCAACCGGGAGGAAACATGCAGAGTGACAGTACGTCGCCGGCCGCAGGGGCCGGACAGGAAATCCATCCGCTGGCCGGCCGCCCGGCGCCGCCGGCGCTGCTGATCGACGTGCCGCGGCTGGTGGCGCGCTACTACGCCGACGTGCCCGACCCGGCACTGCCGGCGCAGCGCGTGGCCTTTGGCACTTCCGGCCATCGCGGCTCATCGTTCGAGCGGACCTTCAACGAAGCGCACGTGCTGGCGATCACACAGGCGATCTGCGAATACCGGCGGCAGCGCGGCATCGACGGTCCGCTGTTTCTCGGCATCGACACTCATGCGCTGTCGGAGCCGGCCTTCGCCAGCGCGCTGGAAGTGCTGGCCGGCAATGGCGTGCAGACCATGATCGCTGCCGACGGCGAATACACGCCGACGCCGGCGGTGTCGCACGCGATCCTGTGCCACAACCGCGGCCGCCGGCGCGGGCTGGCCGACGGCATCGTCGTGACGCCGTCGCACAATCCGCCGGACAACGGTGGTTTCAAGTACAACGGCGCCAACGGCGGTCCGGCCGACGCCGCCGCCACGCGCTGGATCGAGACGCGCGCCAACCAGTTGCTGGCGGACGGCGGCAGCACGGTCAAGCGAATGCCGTTCGGGCGGGCGCTGGCTGCCGCCAGCACGCAGCGGCACGATTTCCTCGGCTCCTATGTCGACGACCTTGGCAGCGTGATCGATATGGATGCGATCCGCGGCGCCGGCATCCGCATGGGCGTCGATCCGCTGGGCGGCGCCGGCGTCCACTACTGGGCGCGCATTGCCGAGCGCCACCGGCTCGACCTGACGCCGGTGAGCGCCGAGGTCGACCCGGCGTTCGGCTTCATGACGGTGGACTGGGATGGGCGGATCCGCATGGACCCGTCGTCGTCGCATGCGATGCAGCGGCTGCTGGCGATCCGCGACCGCTTCGACGTCGCCTTCGCCTGCGATACCGACCATGACCGGCACGGCATCGTCACGCCGGGCGCCGGCCTGCTGCCGTCCAATCATTACCTGGCGGTGATGGTCGACTACCTGCTCCGGCACCGTCCCGGCTGGCCGGCGGCGGCCGCGGTCGGCAAGACCGTGGTCAGCAGCCGCATGATCGATTTGGTTGCTGCCCGGCTCGGGCGGCGGCTGGCGGAACTGCCGGTCGGCTTCAAGTGGTTCGTCGACGGCCTGTTCGACGGCACGCTCGGCATCGCCGGCGAGGAAAGCGCCGGTGCCGCCTTTCTGCGCCGCGATGGCAGCCCGTGGAGCACCGACAAGGACGGCATCGCGCCGGCTCTGCTGGCGGCGGAAATCACTGCACGCCTGCAGCGCGACCCCGGCGAAGCCTATGCGGCGCTGGCGGCGGAATTCGGCACGCCCGACTATCAGCGCTTCGAGGCGATGGCGACGCCGGAACAGAAGCGGGCGCTGGCGAATTTCTCGCCGTCGCAGGTGCGGGCGCGCGAACTGGCGGGCGAGCCGATCGACAGCGTGCTGACCCATGCACCATCCAACGGTGCGCCGTTCGGCGGCGTCAAGGTGATTGCCGCCGGCGGCTGGTTTGCGGCGCGCCCGTCCGGCACCGAAGACATCTACAAGATCTACGCCGAGAGTTTTCGCGGCGCCGCCCATCTGCGGCGCATCGTCGACGAGGCGAAGGCGATCGTCGGTGCGGCGCTGGCGGCACCGAACGCTGCGGCCGCCTAGACGGAGACGGCGATGGCGAGCGGGCCGGAAGGGCGGGAACAACAGATACTGGCGGTCAACGGCGGATCGTCCAGCATCCGCTTCGCGCTGTACCGGATCGCGGACCAGCCGCTGCGGCTGCTGTCGGGCAAGCTGGACCGCATCGACACGCCGGCGATGCGGCTGACCTTCGATGATGCGCGCCCGGGCCGCGCCGGCGCGCAGGTGGAGGCCGGCGATACGCCGGCGACCGGCTTCCTGCTCGACTGGCTGGCGCAGCAGGTCGACATCGGCACGCTGCGCGCGGTCGGGCACCGGATCGTGCACGGCCTGCAGCACAGCGAGCCGCAGCCGGTCGGCGATGCGCTGCTGAACGACTTGCGCCGCACCATCGGCCTCGACCCCGATCATCTGCCGCTCGAAATCGAATTGATCGACGCATTTCGGCGCCGCCATCCGCACCTGCCGCAGCTGGCCTGCTTCGACACCGCCTTCCACCGTGACCTGCCGCGCGTGGCGCAATTGCTGCCGATCCCGCGCCGCTACCAGGCGTTCGGCCTGCGCCGCTACGGCTTCCATGGGCTGTCGTACGGCTACCTGATGCAGCGCCTGGCGCAGATCGATCCGGCCGCCGCGCGCGGCCGCGTGATCCTGGCGCATCTGGGCAACGGCGCCAGCATGGCGGCGCTGCGCGACGGCCGCAGCATGGATACCAGCATGGGCCTGACGCCGGCCGGCGGCCTGGTGATGGGGACCCGCCCCGGCGATCTCGATCCAGGTGTGGCCGGCTATCTGCTGCACGAGGGTGGACTGGACGCGCGGCGTTTCAGCGACCTGGTCAACCATCAATCGGGCTTGCTCGGCGTTTCCGGCAGCAGCGCCGACATGCGCGATCTGCTGGCGCGCGAGCGCGACGACGCGCATGCGGCCGAGGCGGTGGCGCTGTTCTGCTATCAGGCGCGCAAGACGATCGGTGCCTACGCTGCAGTCCTGAACGGCCTCGACACGCTGGTGTTTTCCGGCGGCATCGGTGAAAACGCGGCGCCGGTGCGCGCGCGCATCTGCGACGGCCTGCAGTACCTGGGACTGGAGCTCGACGCCGCGCGCAATGGTGCCGCGGCCGACCTGATTTCCGGCGCTGCCAGCCGCGTTGCGGTGCGCGTGATCCCGACCGACGAGGAATGGATGATCGCCAGCACCGTCTGCAATATTCTGCAACGGAGCGAACATGGACACCCAAAAGGATCAGCAGCATGAATCAGCGGCCGCGCCGCTACCAGCAGAGCTGGCACGGCGGATCGACGCCTACTGGCGCGCTGCCAATTACCTGTCGGCCGGGCAGATCTACCTGCTCGACAATCCGCTGCTGAAAGAGCCGCTGAGCCTGCAGCACATCAAGCCGCGCCTCTTGGGCCACTGGGGCACGACGCCGGGCCTGAACTTCGTCTATGTCCACCTGAACCGCATCATCCGCCAGTACGATCTGAACGTGATCAACGTCACCGGCCCCGGCCACGGCGGACCGGCGCTGGTCGCCAATACCTGGCTGGAAGGCAGCTATAGCGAGCTCTATCCGGCCGTGCCGCAGAACGAAGAGGGGATGAAAACGCTGTTCCGGCAGTTTTCCTTTCCCGGCGGCATCCCGAGCCATGCGGCGGCCGAAACGCCGGGCTCGATCAACGAGGGCGGTGAGCTCGGCTACTGCCTGTCGCATGCGTATGGCGCCGCCTTCGACAATCCGGACCTGCTGGTGGCCTGCGTGGTCGGCGACGGCGAGGCCGAAACCGGGCCGCTGGCCACCAGCTGGCATTCGAACAAGTTCCTGAATCCGGAGCGCGACGGCGCGGTGCTGCCGATCCTGCACCTGAACGGCTACAAGATCGCCGGCCCCACGGTGCTGGCGCGCATCCCGCGCGCCGAGCTGGAAGCGCTGTTCGTCGGCTATGGCTACCGGCCGTACTTCGTCGAAGGCGACGATCCGGCGCGCATGCACCAGCTGATGGCGGCTGCACTGGACGCCGTGGTGACCGAGATCCGGGCGATCCAGGACGAGGCACGCCGCCACGGTTTCCGCCGGCGGCGGCCGTGGCCGATGATCGTGCTGAAGACACCCAAGGGCTGGACCGGCCCGAAGACGGTGGATGGCAAGGCGGTGGAAGGCAACCCGCGCGCGCACCAGGTGCCGGTCGGCGATTTCGCCGCCAAGCCGGAACACCTGCAGATTCTGGAACGGTGGATGCAAAGCTACCGGCCGCAGGAACTGTTCGACCGCGATGGCGCGCTGCGGCCGGAACTGGCGGAACTGGCGCCGCGCGGCGCGCGCCGGATGGGAATGAATCCGCATGCAAACGGCGGCTTGCTGCTGCGCGACCTGGCCCTGCCGGATTTTCGTGGCTACGCGCTGGCGATCGAGACGCCCGGTGCGGTCGACGCCGAGGCGACCGCGGTGCAGGGGCAGTACCTCCGCGACGTGCTGCGCGCGAACGCCGATGCGCGCAATTTCCGCGTGTTCAGCCCGGACGAGACCGCGTCAAATCGCTGGGGCGCGGTATTCGAGGCCACCAGCCGCTGTTCCACCGCTGAAATCCTGCCGACCGACGAACAGCTGGCGGCCGACGGCCGGGTCATGGAAATGCTGAGCGAACACCAGTGCGAGGGCTGGCTGGAGGGTTATCTGCTGACCGGCCGGCACGGATTTTTCTCGTGCTACGAAGCCTTCATCCACATCGTCGATTCGATGTTCAACCAGTACGCCAAATGGTTGCAGGTGACGCGCCACATCCCGTGGCGGCGGCCGGTGGCGTCGCTGAACTACCTGCTGTCGTCGCACGTCTGGCGCCAGGATCACAATGGTTTCAGCCACCAGAACCCGGGTTTCATCGACCAGGTGATGAACAAGAAGGCCGACGTCATCCGCGTCTATCTGCCGCCGGACGCCAACACGCTGCTGTCGGTGACCGACCATTGCCTGCGCAGCCGCAATTACGTCAACGTGATCGTCGCCGGCAAGCAGCCAGCGCCGCAATGGCTGGACATGGATGCGGCGATCCGGCATTGCACGGCCGGTATCGGCGCCTGGGACTGGGCCGGCACCGACGGCGGCGGCGAGCCGGAACTGGTGATGGCCTGCAGCGGCGACGTGCCGACGCTGGAGACGCTGGCGGCGGTGCAGCTGCTGCACCGGCATTTCCCGGCGCTGAAGCTGCGGGTGGTCAACGTGGTCGACCTGATGACGCTGCAGACGCGGGGGGAACACCCGCACGGGATGGCCGACGCCGACTTCGACGCATTGTTTACGTGCGACAAGCCGGTGGTGTTTGCCTACCACGGCTATCCGTGGCTGATCCATCGGCTGACCTACCGGCGCGCCAACCATGACAATTTCCACGTGCACGGCTACCGGGAAGAGGGCACCACCACCACGCCGTTCGACATGGTGGTGATGAATGCGCTCGACCGCTTCCATCTGGCCGGCGCCGCGGTCGACCGGCTGCCGCAACTGGGCGCGGCGGCCGCCGCCTTCAAGGAGCTGCTGCGCGAGCGGTTGGATGCGCACCACGCCTATGTGCGCGCACATGGGGAGGATATGCCGGAAGTCCGCGACTGGCGTTGGCAGCCGCTATCGGCACGGCAGGACGGCGGCGCCGCGGAAAAGAAGTAACCGGGCGTAAAAGCGCCGAACCGCGCCGGCCGCGCTCCCCTCTAACTTTCATTGACGTAACAGTTGGAGGGCGCCGCCATGAAACGAATCCTGTCGCTGCTGGCGTTGACGGCGCTTGGCGGCTGCGCGGTGGTGCCGTACGACGGCGCCTACTATTCCGCCGATGCCTATCCCTATGGGCCCGTGTATGCGGCACCACCGGTCTATGCACCGACCTACGTCGGTCCTCCTGCGTACTTCGGCTTCGGGCTGAACTATCGCAGCGGCGGCGGCCATTTCCACCCGCATTCAAGGCCGGGATTCCGCGGCCCGCACCCGGGATTTCGCGACGGCCATCCGGGCTGGGGAAGAGGCTGGCGCGGGCCGCAGCAGCGCTGACGCTGGCGCCGCGCTCGCCACCAATCCCGCCGCAACTTCCGTTCCTGGCAGCAGGGCTCGCGCACTGTCGCTGTGTTGCCGCGGCGATTGCATTTCGGTTGAAAGAGGACTATATTGGTACTGTTTAAAACAGCAAGGCAGCCGCGATGTTGCGAATGAGCAAACTGGCCGATTACGGCACGGTCATCCTGACCACGATGCTGCAGCGGCCCGAGCGCCCGCGCAGCGCCGCCGAAATCGCCACCGTGATCCGGGTGCCGGCAACCACGGTCAGCAAGGTCCTGAAGATCCTGGCGCGCGAAGGATTGGTGGTATCGCTGCGCGGCGCCAAGGGCGGCTATGTGCTGGCGCGCCCGTCCAACGAAATTTCCATGGCGGACGTGATCGAGGCGATGGACGGCCCGATCGGCGTGACCGAATGCAGCATCACGCCCGGCCTGTGCACCCAGGAAAGAGGTTGCCCGGTGCGTGCCAACTGGCAGCGGATCAATCGCATCGTGCTGCAGTCGCTGCAGCAGATCACGCTCGATCAGATGATCGAACCGGTCCTGGAAACGGTGGATGTCAGCAACCTGCGCAAGCGGCGGCCGCTTTTGAACCGGATGAATGGAGAACAGGCATGACCGATGCAGTCACCAGCAGCAATCTGAATACCTTGCTGGACACCGATTACCAGCACGGCTTCGTGACCGAGATCGAGGCCGACAGCGTGCCGCGCGGCTTGAGCGAGGAAACGATTCGGCTGATCTCGGCGCGCAAGAACGAGCCCCCCTTCATGCTGGAATGGCGCCTGAAGGCGTATCGGCACTGGCTGACGATGAAGGAGCCGGAATGGTCGAGCGCCAAGTATCCGCCGATCGATTACCAGGACATCATTTATTACTCGGCGCCGAAGTCGCTGAAGAAGGGGCCGAAAAGCCTGGACGAGGTCGATCCAGAACTGCTGAAGACCTATGAAAAGCTCGGCGTGCCGCTGAAGGAGCGCGAGATGCTGGCCGGCGTCGCGGTGGACGCGGTGTTCGACAGCGTATCGGTCGGCACCACCTTCAAGGACAAGCTGGCCGAACTCGGCATCATCTTCGGCTCGTTCTCGGATGCGGTGCGCGACCATCCCGACCTGGTGCAGAAGTACCTCGGCTCGGTGGTGCCGGCCGGCGACAACTTCTTCGCGGCGCTGAATTCGGCAGTCTTTACCGACGGTTCGTTCTGCTACATTCCGCCCGGCGTGCGTTGCCCGATGGAGCTGTCGACCTATTTCCGCATCAACGCCAAGGATACCGGCCAGTTCGAACGCACGCTGATCATCGCCGACGAGGGCGCCTACGTCAGCTACCTGGAAGGCTGCACGGCGCCGATGCGCGACGAAAACCAGCTGCACGCGGCGGTGGTGGAACTGGTGGCGCTCGACAATGCGCGCATCAAGTATTCGACCGTGCAGAACTGGTATCCGGGCGACAAGGACGGCAAGGGCGGCATCTACAACTTCGTCACCAAGCGCGGCGACTGCCGCGGCAGGAAATCGCACATTTCCTGGACCCAGGTCGAGACCGGCTCCGCGATCACCTGGAAATATCCGAGCGTGCTGCTGCGGGGCGACGATTCGGTCGGCGAATTCCATTCGGTGGCGCTGACCAACAATTTCCAACAGGCCGATACCGGTTCCAAGATGATCCACATCGGCCGCAACACGCGCAGCACCATCATCTCAAAAGGCATTTCGGCCGGCCGCGGTCAGCAGACCTACCGCGGGCTGGCCAAGATCCTGAAGCCGGCCGAAGGCGCGCGCAACTACACCCAGTGCGATTCGCTGCTCCTGGGCGACCGCTGCGGCGCGCATACCTTTCCGTACATCGAGGTGCGCAATCCGAGCGCGCGCGTCGAGCATGAAGCGTCCACCTCGCGCATCGGCGAAGACCAGCTGTTCTACTGCCGGCAGCGCGGCATTTCGGCGGAAGACGCAGTGTCGATGATCGTCAATGGCTTCTGCAAGGACGTATTCAAGGAGTTGCCGATGGAATTCGCGGTGGAGGCGCAAAAGCTTTTGTCCGTGAGCCTGGAAGGCTGTGTCGGTTGAGAAGAACCCATCGTTAGGAAACAACATGCTGGAAATCAAGAATCTGCAAGTCCGCGTCGAGCAAAAGCCGATCCTGCAAGGCCTCGACTTGACCGTCAACGCCGGCGAAGTGCACGCGATCATGGGGCCGAACGGCTCCGGCAAGAGCACGCTGGCGCAAGTGCTGGCCGGCCGCGACAACTTCGAAGTCACCGGCGGCAGCGTCCGCTACCTGGGCCAGGACCTGTTGGCGCTGGCGCCGGAGGTGCGCGCGCGCGAAGGGATTTTCCTCGGTTTCCAATACCCGGTCGAAATTCCGGGCGTGTCCAACGTCTACCTGCTGAAGGCGGCGCTGAACAACATCCGCAAGCATCGCGGCCTGCCGGAACTGGATGCGTTCGAGTTCATGAACCTGATCAAGCAGAAGATGAAGCTGATGGAAATGAACCAGGAACTGCTGTACCGCTCGGTCAACCAGGGTTTTTCCGGCGGCGAAAAGAAGCGCAATGAAGTGCTGCAGATGGCGGTGCTGGAGCCGAAGCTCGCGCTGCTCGACGAAACCGATTCCGGCCTTGACATCGACGCGCTGCAGATCGTCGCACGCGGCATCAATGCGCTGCGCAGCCCGGAGCGCGCAATCGTGATGGTCACGCACTACCAGCGCTTGCTGGACTATGTGGTGCCGGATTTCGTCCATGTGCTGTCGAAAGGAAGGATCATCAAGTCCGGCGGCAAGGAACTCGCGCTGGAACTGGAGCAGCGCGGCTACGGCTGGCTGGAGCCGGGTACCACTTCCAGGCCGGCCAAGCCGGTAGCTGCCAGCGGAGCGGCGGCATGAAGAACCCGGAAGCCATAGAACGGATGCTGGCCGACCATGCCCGCGTCGCCGCGACGCTGCCCGGCGCCGGTCTGCCATGGCTGGCGCAGGAGCGCGATGCCGCGCTGGCGCGCTTTGCGCGCGGCGGCTTTCCGACCACGTACGACGAGGACTGGAAATACACCAGCGTCAGTCCGATCCTGCGCCAGGCCTTGGTAGCCGGCGGCGGCGACACCGATGCCGGTGCGGCTGCTGCACTGGTTGCCGAGCTGCAGCCGGAACGACAGGCCGGCCACTGGCTGGTATTCGTCGACGGTTGCCATGCGCCGCAGCTGTCGAGCCTCAACCCGCTGCCGGCCGGCGTCGTGCTCGGCAGCCTGGCGCGCGCATTGGAGCAAGAGCCGCAGCAGTTGGTGCCGCACCTGCCGGTACTGGCTGGCCAAACCGTGTTCGGCGACCTGAACACGGCATTCATGGCGGACGGCGCCTACCTGCACCTGCCGGCCGATGCCGTGGTCGAGGAACCGATCCACCTGCTGTTTCTCGCCACGCGCGGCGGCGTCGCGATCCATCTGCGCAATCTGCTGATCGCCGGCGCCGGCGCGCGCGCCACCGTGATCGAACACTATGCGGGGGCAGCCGACACGATCTACCTGACCAACGCGGTGACCCAGGTCGCGATCGCCGAAAACGCCGCCATCGGCCACTACAAGCT
>JBAUJK010000100.1:0-2290 GCA_049683695.1 Burkholderiaceae bacterium | reverse complement strand
GCAAGGGCGGCGAGGTCACCGCGCGCGCCCGGCGCGACCGCGACCTGATCGACGCCGTGGTGGACGCGGTCGACGAGCTGGCGCGCATCAGCTCCGGCGACGTGCTGGTGTTCCTGCCCGGCGAACGCGAGATCCGCGACGCCGCCGAAGCGCTGCGCAAGCACCATCCGCCGCACGTCGAGATATTGCCGCTGTTCGCGCGGCTGTCGGCGCAGGAGCAGGAGCGCGTATTCAAGCCGTCCAACGCGCGCCGCATCGTGCTGGCCACCAACGTCGCCGAAACCTCGCTGACCGTGCCCGGCATCCGCTACGTGGTCGATGCCGGCACCGCGCGCGTCAAGCGCTACAGCTACCGCAACAAGGTCGAGCAGCTGCAGATCGAGCCGGTCGCGCAGTCGGCCGCCAACCAGCGCGCCGGCCGCTGCGGCCGCGTCGCGGCCGGCGTCTGCATCCGCCTGTACGACGAGCAGGATTACGCGCTGCGGCCGAAGTTCACCGATCCGGAAATCCTGCGCTCGTCGCTGGCGGCGGTGATTTTGCGCATGAAGTCGCTGCGCCTGACCGACGTCGAAACCTTTCCCTTCATCGAACCGCCGCAGGGGCGGGCGATCGCCGACGGCTACCAGCTGCTGCAGGAACTCGGTGCGGTCGACGACGGCAACAAGCTGACCGCGCTCGGCCGCGAGCTGGCACGGCTGCCGCTCGATCCGCGTATCGGCCGCATGATCCTGGCGGCGCGCGACAACGCCTGCCTGTCGGAGGTGCTGGTGATCGCCGCCGCGCTGTCGGTGCAGGACCCGCGCGACCGCCCGCTGGAGGCGCAGGCGGCGGCCGATGCCGCGCACAAGAAATTCGCCGATGAGAAATCCGAATTCCTCGGCTACCTGAAGATCTGGAAATGGTTCGCCGAGCAGATCGAGCACAAGAAAACCAACCGCCAGCTGCACGAGCATTGCCGCGCCAACTTCCTGTCGCAGCTGCGGCTGCGCGAATGGCGCGACGTCCATTCGCAGCTGCTGACCATCGTGCGCGAGCAGGGCTGGCGCATCAATGAGGCGCCGGCTACCTACGAGCAGCTGCACACGGCGCTATTGACCGGTTTGCTCGGCAACATCGGTTTCAAGCAGGAGGACGAACCGAGCTACCTGGGCGCGCGCGGCATCAAGTTCCATGTCTGGCCCGGTTCGCACTTGCTGAAGAAAGCCGGCAAGTGGATCGTCGCCGCCGAACTGGTCGAGACCTCGCGGCTGTACGCGCGCACCGTTGCGCAAATCCAGCCGGAATGGCTGGAGCGGGTCGGCGGCCATCTGCTGAAGAAATCCTACGGCGAGCCGCGCTGGGAAAAGCGCTCGGCGCAGGTCACCGCGTCCGAGCGTGCCACGCTGTACGGCCTGACCGTGTACAGCCAGCGCCGCATCGACTACGGCCGCATCGATGCCGCCGAGGCGCGCGAAATCTTCATCCGCGACGCGCTGGTCGGCGGCGATTTCGATACCCGCGCGCCATTCTTCGCGCACAACCAGAAGCTGGTGCGCGACATCGAAAACCTGGAGCACAAGTCGCGTCGCCAGGACGTGCTGGTCGACGATCAGCTGATCGCGGCGTTCTACGACAAGCTGATTCCGGCCGACGTGCACAACGGCATCGCCTTCGAAAAGTGGCACAAGGATGCCACCGCGCAGGATCCGAAGCTGCTGTTCCTGAACCGCGACGAGTTGATGCGGCACGAGGCGGCCGGCGTCACCACCGAGCTGTTCCCGAAGCGGATGACGGTGGCCGGCATCGACATGGGCTTGACCTACCATTTCGAGCCCGGCGCCGTGCGCGACGGCGTGACGCTGACGGTGCCGCTGTACGCGCTGAACCAGGTGTCGGCGGCGCGCAGCGAATGGCTGGTGCCGGGCATGCTGAAGGAAAAGGCGCACCTGCTGCTGAAGTCGCTGCCGCAAAAGCTGCGCCGCCATTGCGTGCCGCTGCCCGAGTATGCGGCCGGCTTCGCCGAACGGGTCGACGAGCACGGCGCCTTCGGCAACGGCAGCCTGCTGGACGCGCTGATCGCCGACGTGCGCGAACAAACGGGCGTCACGGTCAAGACCGGCGATTTCAAGCTGGAAACCCTGCCGGCCCATCACTTCATGAACTTCAAGGTGATTGACGAGCACGGCCGCCAGCTCGACATGGGGCGCAACCTGGCGGCGCTGCAGGCCGAATTCGGCGGCCAGGCGCGCCAGCGCTTCCAGCAGCTGGCGGAGCGGACCGCGGTCGCGCAGCTGGATGCGCCGGCCTCCGC
>JBAUJK010000099.1:0-3386 GCA_049683695.1 Burkholderiaceae bacterium | reverse complement strand
GTGCGGAACAGTTGCGGCAGCAGCGCCGCCAGCCGCGTGCGCTCGTCGCCGTGCGCCTGGTGCAGCGCCTGCTGCGGGCCGTGCAGGAACTTGGCCGCCAAGCCTTTCGACAAGGCTTCCAGTACCGCCTCGGCGTCGTCGCCGCGTGCCAGCATGCGGCGCGCGCGTTCCAGCTCCAGCATGCGGATCTGTTCGCTGCTGTCGTGCAGTTCCTGGATCACCGGCACGACGGCGCGGCTGTCGAGCCAGTGCATGAATGCCTGCACGCGGGTTTCGATGATCGCCTCGGCCTGCGCGACCGCGGTCTGGCGCAGCTCGATGCCGGTCTGCACTGCGGTGCTCAGGTCGTCGACGCTGTACAGGAACACATCGTCGAGCCGTCCGACCTCGGTCTCGATGTCGCGCGGCACCGCCAGATCGACCATGAACATCGGCTTGTGGCGGCGCTGTTTGACCGCGCGCTCGACCATGCCGAGGCCGATGATCGGCAGCGTCGACGCGGTCGACGACACCACGATGTCGAAATCGGCCAGCTGTTCCGGCAGCCCGGCCAGCCGGATCGCGCGGCCGTTGAAACGGTGCGCCAGCGCGGCGCCGCGCTCCAGCGTGCGGTTGGCGATGGTCAGCGATTTGGGGTTCTGCGCGGCGAAGTGGGTCGCGCATAGCTCGATCATTTCGCCGGCGCCGATGAACAGCACGTTCTGTTCGGAAATCGTGTCGAAGATGCGCTGCGCCAGCTTGACCGCGGCGGCCGCCATCGACACGCTGTGGGCGCCGATCTCGGTGGTGCTGCGGATTTCCTTGGCGACCGAGAAGCTGCGCTGGAACAGCTGGTGCAGATAGGTGCCGAGCCCGCCGGCGGCTTCCGCCTGCCGGACCGCATCCTTCATCTGGCCGAGGATCTGCGGTTCGCCCAGCACCATCGAATCGAGGCCGGAGGCGACCCGAAACGCGTGCCGCACCGCGTTGTCGTGCGGCAGCGTGTACAGATAGGGGCGCAGGTCGCCGTACGGCAGCTGGTGATAGTCGGCCAGGAAGCGGGCGGTAGCGTCGATCGCGCTGTCGACGCCACCGGCCAGGTCGCCGGCCGCGTACAGCTCGGTGCGGTTGCAGGTCGACAGGATGGCCGCCTCGTCGGATGCACGGTCGCCGCCGCGCCCGAACCAGGCGCGCGCCGCCGTCACCGCCTCCCCGATACGGTCGGCGGGGAACGCCACCTTTTCGCGCAATGCGACCGGCGCGGTGGTGTGGTTGAGCCCGACGGCGAGCAAATGCATGGAAACGCGGCGAACGGAGAATGGGAGAGTCGCTATTATAGCCCCTTGCCCTTCCGCATAAAGCGGCAGCGGACCGCCGCCCGCACCTTATCCGGCGCCGTGTTGCTCGGCAAGCAAGGGCAGCGCGATCGTGAAGGTGGTGCCGACGCCGGGTTCGCTGTCGACGTCGATGCTACCGCCGTGCCGCTCGACCACCGTCTTGACGAACACCAGCCCGAGCCCGATGCCGTCGTGGCGCGGCTGATCGGGTGTCGCCAGCCGTTGGAAGCGCTGGAACAGCCGGGTAAAATCGGCCGGCGCGATGCCGCAGCCCTGGTCGCTGACGCTGCAGACGATCTGCGGCAGCGGCCCCGGCCGCCGTCGCACCGCGCAGACGATGCGGGTGCCGGCCGCACTGTAGTTGATCGCGTTCGAGATCAGGTTGCCGAGCGCGCGCGTCATCAGCGCGCGGTCGACCCGCGCCGGCGTGTCGCCGTCGTCGAGGTCGGTTTGCAGCTGCACCTGCCGGCTCTGCGCCAGCGACCACATTTCATCGGCGGCATCCAGCGCCAGGTCGCGGAAATCCACTTCCTCGAGCCGGTATTCCTGCGACTCGGCGCGCGCCAGCTGCACGAAGTTGTCGGCCAGCCCGAGCGTCTTGCGCGACGCGCGCTCCACCCGCGCGAAGAATTCCTGCTGTGGCAGCGCCGACTCCGGTTCGCTCTGCAATTCCAGCAGCGCCAGGATCGACGCCTGCGGCGAACGCATGTCATGCGACAGGAAGCGCAGTGTTTCGTCGCGGCTGCGCTCGGCGGCGCGCAGGTTGGAAATGTCGATCACGCTGACGATCCAGCCGGTCAGCACTCCGTTGGCGGCGCGGCACGGCGCGCTTTTCAGCAGCAGGTCGCGGCCGTTGCGGTCCTGGGCGGCGACGCCGTTGGACAGCAGCCCGACCTGTGCCAGGTCGAGCAGATCGGACCAGTCGAAACGGTGATTCGGGCGGACGTCGATCGGCTGCGGCGTCGACAGCGCCGCGAACAGCAGCGGCAGCGGCGCCGTCTCGCCGGCGTCGATGCCAAGCGTGGCCAGGTAGGCGTGCGCATGGCGGTTGGCCAGCAGCAGGCGGCCGTCGGGAGCGGTCACCAGCGCGGCGTCGGGAAAGCTGTTGACGCTGTCGAACACGAAGCGGCGCAGGTCGCGTACCCGCCGCACCGCGCGTGTCATCGCCTGGATGCGCCGCTCCAGCAGGTCGGCCAGCGGTTTTTGCGCCGTCACCGGCGTCTCCGGCAGCAGATGCGGTTCCTGCTCCAGCCGCATGAACTCCTGACCGAGGTAGGCAATCGCCGCCTCCAGCCGGCGCCAGCTCCACAGCGGCCAGCACAGGATCAGCGCCGCCAGCGCCGCCCCCGGCGCCAGCCACAGCCCGGCGCCGAGCGCCAGGCCACTGGCGGCCAGCGTCGCCAGGATCAGCGCCGCGGTGGCCAGCAGCGACAGCCGTGGCGACAGCAGCGGATACGCCAATAGCGCCAGCCAAACCGGCAGGCAGCAGAACAGCGCGTTCTGCCACGGCGCGGCGGCGCGCAGCGTGACGGCGTCGAGCCGACTGGCCAGGATGTTGGCGTTGATTTCGATGCCGGCCATGGCGCCGGCCAGGCCCGACACCGGGGTCGGATAGGAATCGGCCATGCCGACCGCGGTGGCACCGACCAGCACGTATTTGTCGGCGAAGAACTGTGCCGGTACCTCGCCGCGCAGCACCGACACGTACGGCACCGACCGGAAATGGCCGCTGCCGCCGGCGTACGGAATCAGTGCCGGGGCGTCGTGGTGCCAGGAATCCGTATCTGCCGGGGCGGGCGCCGCTGTGGTGCAGTCGGGCTCCGGTGCGTGCGGCAGCGGCGCCAGCATCGCCAGCGCGAAATGCGGATGTCCGATGCTGCCCTTGCCGGCGTGCGCGAAATAGCTGCGCAATACGCCGTCGGCGTCGAGCTGCAGGTTGATGTGGCCGAGTGCGCCGGCGCCGCACGCCAGTTCCGGGAGCGGCGGCGCCGGCACCAGGCCGCCGCCGCTGTTGCTGGCGATCACTGGCAGCACGGTGCGGCCGTTGGCCGCCAGCGCCGCCGCCAGCGC
>JBAUJK010000098.1:0-3208 GCA_049683695.1 Burkholderiaceae bacterium | reverse complement strand
CCGTTCGACCCGCGCGTGCACGCGGTGCGCGGCCAGCCGGGCCAGATCGCACTGGCCGCCGCCTACCGCCAGCTGCTGGCCGGCAGCGCGATCCGCCGCTCGCACCTGGAAAACGACGAGCGCGTGCAGGACCCATACAGCCTGCGCTGCCAGCCGCAGGTGATGGGCGCCTGCCTCGACCTGATCGGCAATGCCGCGCGCACCTTGCTGATCGAAGCCAACGCGGTCACCGACAACCCGCTGGTGTACGCGGAACAGGGCGACGTGCTGTCCGGCGGCAATTTCCACGCCGAGCCGGTCGCCTTCGCCGCCGATACCCTGGCGCTGGCGATCGCCGAGATCGGCGCGCTGGCCGAGCGCCGCATCGCGCTGTTGATCGACGCCACGATTTCCGGCCTGCCGCCATTCCTGGTGCGCGAGCCGGGCGTCAATTCCGGCTTCATGATCGCGCACGTCACCGCCGCCGCGCTGGCCTCGGAAAACAAGTCGCTGGCACACCCGGCATCGGTCGACAGCCTGCCGACCTCGGCCAATCAGGAAGACCACGTCAGCATGGCCACCTTCGCCGCGCGCCGCCTGGACGACATGGCGAAGAACACCGCCGCCATCGTCGGCATCGAGCTGCTGGCCGCCGCGCAAGGCATCGACTTCCACCAGCCGCTGGCAACCTCGCCACTATTGGCCGAAGCGCACCGCCGGCTGCGCAGCCGCGTGCCCTTCTACGACCAGGACCGCCTGTTCGCTCCCGACATCGAAGCGGCGGCGGCCATGGTGATCGCCGGCGAAGCCGGCAACAGTTGCCGCGAGTTGTTCAAGGAGTGGCATATCGATTGAAGAGAACGCGGCCGCCGCAGCGTTCGTTTTTTGAAGTTGTCGTTGCAGTGCTTTTGAAGTTGTAGTTGCTTTTGACTTTGACGTGCCCCCGCTTGGACGCTGCCGCTGCTGCGGCGCCGAAATCGGATCAGAAATGAAACATGTTCGAGCGTAGCGAGTTGGTTTCATTTCCCGATTTTGGCGTTGCAGCAGCGGAAAGCCGAAGGCCAGCGTCTTGCGGTCGCTTTTCTTTGCTTACTTTCTTTAGCGAGACAAAGAAAGTAAGTGGCTGCCGGGCCACCCCCGGCAAGGCACCACGGAGCAGCAAAGGTATCGCTTAGCTACGAACGCACTGGCGGGAATGCATGCATCCCCGCCTTCGCCGAAACGACGGTGGAAAAGATAGCAGAGCGCAGAAAAGAGCCACGACACAAGCCGCCAACAACACCCAACCCAACACCACCCACCCGTTAGAAATCCCCATTTCTGAAGGAACCCACCATGACTACCATCACCGAAAACGTCTCCCTCTCCACCGACCCGCGCTGGGATGCCAGCCGCGAAATCCGCGCACCGCGCGGCAACACGCTGACCTGCAAGAACTGGATCGCCGAAGCCGCCTACCGCATGATCCAGAACAACCTCGACCCGGAAGTCGCGGAAAACCCGAAGCACCTGGTGGTGTATGGCGGCATCGGCCGCGCCGCGCGCGACTGGGCCTGCTACGACCAGATCCTGGCCAGCCTGAAGGACCTGGAGGAGGACGAATCGCTGCTGGTCCAGTCCGGCAAGCCGGTCGGCGTGTTCAAGACCCATGCCGACGCGCCGCGCGTGCTGATCGCCAACTCCAACCTGGTGCCGAAGTGGGCGAACTGGGAACACTTCAACGAACTCGACCGCAAGGGCCTGTTCATGTACGGCCAGATGACCGCCGGCTCCTGGATCTACATCGGCAGCCAGGGCATCGTGCAGGGCACCTATGAAACCTTCGTCGAAGCCGGTCGCCAGCACTTCGGCGGCGACTTCGCCGGGCGCTGGATCGTCACCGCCGGCCTGGGCGGCATGGGCGGCGCGCAGCCGCTGGCCGCGACGCTGGCCGGCGCGGTGTCGCTAAATATCGAATGCCAGCAGTCGAGCATCGACTTCCGGCTGCGCACCCGCTACGTCGACAAGCAGGCCAAGGACATCGACGACGCCATCGCGCTGATCAAGCACCACACCGAAAAGAAGGAAGCGGTGTCGATCGCGCTGTTGGGCAACGCTGCCGAAATCCTGCCGGAGCTGGTCAAGCGCGCCAAGGCCGGCGGCATCAAGCCGGACCTGGTGACCGACCAGACCTCGGCGCACGACCTGATCAACGGCTACCTGCCGGCCGGCTGGAGCGTCGCGCAGTGGAAGGCGGCGCAGCAGGACCCGAGCCAGCACGCGAAGCTGAAGGAAGCGGCCGCGCAGTCGTGCGCGATCCACGTGCAGGCGATGCTGGATTTCCACGCGATGGGCATCCCGACCGTCGACTACGGCAACAACATCCGCCAGGTCGCGTTCGACCAGGGCGTCAAGAACGCCTTCGATTTCCCCGGCTTCGTGCCGGCCTACATCCGGCCGCTGTTCTGCGAAGGCAAGGGACCGTTCCGCTGGGCCGCGCTGTCGGGCGATCCGGAAGACATCTACAAGACCGACGCCAAGATCAAGGAGCTGTTCCCGGACAATAAGCACGTGCACCACTGGCTCGACATGGCGCGCGAGCGCATCGCCTTCCAGGGCCTGCCGTCGCGCATCTGCTGGCTGGGCCTGGGCGAACGCAACCTGGCCGGCCTGGCCTTCAACGAGATGGTGAAGAACGGTGAACTGAAGGCGCCGATCGTGATCGGCCGCGACCACCTCGACACCGGCTCGGTCGCCAGCCCCAACCGCGAAACCGAAGCGATGCAGGACGGCACCGACGCGGTATCCGACTGGCCGCTGTTGAACGCGCTGCTGAACACCGCCGGCGGCGCCAGCTGGGTGTCGCTGCACCACGGCGGCGGCGTCGGCATGGGTTATTCGCAGCACGCCGGCATGGTGATCGTCGCCGACGGCAGCGAAGCGGCCGAACGCCGGCTGGCACGCGTGCTGGTCAACGATTGCGGATCGGGCGTGATGCGGCATGCGGACGCCGGCTACCAGACCGCGATCGAATGCGCGAAGCGCTTCGGCCTGAAGCTGCCGATGATCAAGTAAGGACGTAGCCTCACACCGAGGCACGTGAGTGAAACCAGGGTCAGAGTTTTTTTCGCGGACGTTTGCGAAAATTACTCAGACCCTGCTTGCACGGATTCGAAGCGAGGCAAGTATAAGCATCAGGATGACAGGCGTTCGTACTCTGTGGTCCGTGGAATCGGGGTCAGAGTAATTT
>JBAUJK010000097.1:0-3160 GCA_049683695.1 Burkholderiaceae bacterium | reverse complement strand
GCGGCGACGAACGGCTCCGGTTCGGCCGGCGCGGGCGGCTGCGGCGGCGTCGTGATCGCCTGCTCCGATGGCTGCGGGTTGACCGGCTGGACCGTCGGTCGCGGTTTCGGCGTCGGCGCCGGCGGTTTCTTGGCCAGAGGCACGGTCTTCGGCGGCTTCGGCGGCGGCTGTACCGGCTCCACCTTCGGCGTTGGCGCCGGCGCCGGCGCCGGCACTGGTGCCGGAGTGATGAAATGGACCAGCACTTCGCGCGCCGCGATCGGCGCCGGCGGTTGCAGCAGGCCGCTTTGCAGCGCGTGGAAGAAGCCGACGTGCAGCAGGATGACCGCCGTCAGCGGCCCCAGGCGTTTCAGCGTCGACCAGCGCATCGGCAGGGCCTCCGGCGAAAGCGACAAGCTCGCACTCATGATGGATCAGGCTGGCATGCAGGCGGGCGGGAAGGCAGCCGCTTCTGCTTCCACTTCGGCGCAGCATTCGCGCAGCACCTGGCGTGCGCAGGCATTGCATTTGCCGCAGCAGGTAGCGACGCCGAGATTCTGCCGCAATTCCGACATCGTGGTCATGCCGGCTTTCACCGCCTTGCGGATATCGCGGTCGGATACGTTATTGCAGATACATACAATCATGATAGTCCTTGCTGCCGGCCGCCACGCGCCTTGCTCCCGTCATGCGTCACGCGGTCAGGATCAGCTTGTTCAACTGGGTCAGCCGCAGCCGGTAGATCCGCCCGTCGTGGTCGATCTCGACTTCGCGCCTCTGTCCGAACAGGTCCCGACTCTTGATGCGCAGCGGGGTGGTGTCCGGCGCCGAGTCGGCCGATACGGCGACTTGCGCGGCCTGCGGCTCCGGCGGCGTCACTCGTTGCATGGGATATTTTCTTGTAAATGCGAACAATTCGTATTTAGATTATTCCCGATTTGTCCGCTCCTGGCAAGATTTTTCGCTGCAGTGCAAAACGATGCGCTCGCGGACGCGGAAAGCTGCCGCCAAAGGCTTAACGGCCGCGGCCGCTCTCGGCACTGTCGATGATGCCGCCGCCCAGGCAGATTTCACCGTCGTACAGGACCGCCGATTGTCCGGGCGTGACCGCCCATTGCGGCGTGTCGAACCGCAGCCGGAACGCGTCGTCGCCGCACGGTTCGAAACGGCAACCGACATCGGCCTGGCGGTAGCGCGTCTTCGCCGTCAGCATTGCGGATGCGGGCGGGCGGCCGGCGATCCAGCTGGCCTGGTCGGCGGCCAGTGTCGTGGACAGCAGCCAGGGGTGATCGTGGCCTTGGACCACGTACAGCGTGTTGTTGTCGATGTCCTTGGCCGCCACATACCATGGCGCGCCGTCTTCCGATGTTTTCATGCCGCCCAGGCCGATCCCCTTGCGCTGGCCGAGCGTGTAGAAGCTGAGGCCAACGTGCTGGCCGACCGTGTCGCCGTCGGCCGTCTTCATCGGGCCCGCCTGGTAGGACAGGTAGCGGTTCAGGAATTCGCGGAACGGCCGCTCGCCGATGAAGCAGATGCCGGTCGAATCCTTTTTCCGGGCGTTCGGCAGCTTCAGCCGTTCGGCGATGCGGCGCACTTCGGTCTTGTGCAGCTCGCCCAGCGGGAACAGCGTCTTCGACAATTGCGCCTGGTTCAGCCGGTGCAGGAAATAACTCTGGTCCTTGCTGGCGTCGACCGCCTTCAACAGCTGGAAGCCATCGCCGGTCTCGCGCACGCGCGCGTAATGGCCGGTGGCGATCCGTTCCGCCCCCAGCTGCAGCGCATGGTCGAGAAAGGCCTTGAACTTGATTTCGGCGTTGCACAGCACGTCCGGATTCGGCGTGCGGCCGGCCTGGTATTCGCGCAGGAATTCGGCGAACACACGGTCCTTGTATTCGGTGGCGAAGTTGACCGCTTCGATGTCGATGCCGAGCACGTCGGCGACGCTGACGGCGTCGATCCAGTCCTGCCGCGTCGAGCAGTATTCGTCATCGTCGTCGTCTTCCCAGTTCTTCATGAACAGGCCGACGACTTCGTAGCCTTGCTGTTTCAGCAGCCAGGCGGCGACCGAGGAATCGACGCCGCCCGACATGCCGATCACGACTTTCCTATTCGCCATGGAGCGCTTCGAGCGGGCCAATCACGGTCGGGTCGGTATGCAGCAGCGACAGCGGTGCGCGCCGGCCCGCCAGATAATCGTCGATGCATTGCAGCACCAGCGGGCTGCGGTGGCGTTCGCGGCAAGCCGCCAGTTCGGCGCGCGACATCCAGACCGCGCGCAGGATGCCGTGGTCCAGCGGCATGTCATGCACCGCGCCCAGCTGGCCGGCGAAGGCGAAGCGCAGATAGGTGACCGGCAGCCTGGTGCGGTTGGAGACGTAGCGCGCCATGTACATGCCGAGCAGCGCGGTCGGCGTGAAATCGTGGGCGGTTTCTTCCAGCACCTCGCGTGTCACCGCCTGTTCCAGCGATTCCTCCGGATCGAGGTGGCCGGCCGGCTGGTTCAGGCGAATGCCATCACTGGTTTCTTCCTCGACCAGCAGAAAAAGTCCGTTGCGCTCGACCACCGCGGCAACCGTGACGGCGGGTTTCCAAACTTCTGTCATGATTTCCTTCGAAAGTGACGGCATTTTACCGTGTCGCCCCGGTTAGGCCGGCTGGCGGCGCCTGCACGCGCGGTACGCGGGCCGCGCAATCGTCGCAGGCCCTGCGCCGGAAGGGTTGTTTGCCGTCAAATATTCCGTGTAAGATTCCGGTAAGTTTTTTAAGATATTGCAAAGATCAGGGAGAAGAACATGAAAATCGGCATGCCCGCCGAAATGCAGTCGGGTGCAACCCGTGCTGCCGCCAGCGTGCTGACCGGTATGCTGAACCCTTCCGATGCGGGAATCGCCGTGGCGGGCGGACCGACCGCTTCCGCGCTCGAAGCGGCGCCACATATCCCGGTTGCATAGCCAATGGATGTGTCGATCTCCCGGGCCGGTTGCGCCGGCCCCAGGGCGGCGTTGCCGGCCGCCCGTACCCATCTGAAACCCATTGCGATGCGGAGCGCCGCCGCGGACACCGCCAGGATCACGCGCGGGCTGATCACGTGTGCCGGCGTCGCCGCATTGCCGAAGTAGAGACCATCATGCAACGCATCATGTTACGCGCCAAGCTGCACCGGGTTACTGTCACCCAGGCC
>JBAUJK010000096.1:0-9255 GCA_049683695.1 Burkholderiaceae bacterium | reverse complement strand
GCAGCTTGGTCTCACCGGTGAAATCCAGGTCGCCAGCTTCCACCCCGATTACCAGTTCGCCGGCACCAGCCCCGACGACATCGAAAACTACACCAACCGCGCACCCTATCCGACGCTGCATCTGTTGCGCGAAAGCAGCGTGGAGCGTGCGGTCGAAGCCTTTCCCGAGGCGGCCGAGATCTTCGAGCGGAACGTCCGCACGCTGCGGGCGCTGAAGCGCGACGACCTGGCCGACCACGGCTTTGCCCCGGCCGTCCCGACGCAAGAGCGAGCACTTCGGGCCGAGTCGGCCGCCGAAGAAATACGCCAGTTTGAGGAAAATTCGCCGCCAAGAAACAGAAGTTAGGCGTTTTTAAAGGAAATATTGTTTTTTCGCCATGTTTGCGGCCACGCATTGCGCTGGATCAAACGTTGCCGCCCTCCCTGTTACTAAAATCAAATTGGATATTTGCAACTTGTTGCCGATTCGAGCGTCCTATCAGCAGTCATCGCAAAAAAGGAAACTATCCAACCTGATGATGGGAATTTTTTAATTTATTGCTTAAAAACAATATTCTTAACGGCTTTTTCAATATAATCTGATAACGGATTGCAACTTTTAAAAGAACGCGCGTTCTAATATGACTGGAATGGAATGAACTTCCGTCATTCCTTCGCATTGTAATTTCCATGATGGAATTGGCACACACCATGACTACCACTCCCAACGACAACCCCACCACCGCCACTAGCAACAAGCTCGCCGACCAGGTTGCCTACGATCCGAATCACCTGCTGGATTCGCTGATCGAGAAGCTGAGCTTGAAGAATGACGCGGCGCTGTCGCGCGCGCTGGAAGTAGCGCCGCCGGTGATCAGCAAGATCCGCCATCGCCGCCTGCCGGTGGGTGCGTCGCTGCTGATCCGCATGCACGAGGTCAGCGACCTGAGCATCCGCGAACTGCGCATCCTGATGGGCGACCGCCGCGAAAAATTCCGCATCAGCGACAAGCAGTTCAAGCCCAAGGATACCGGCCCCAAGCAGCCGTAACCGCCGCTTGGGCCACCGCCCTTCCCCGCCTCAGGCGGGGAAGATTCCGGTGGACAGATAGCGATCGCCGCGGTCGCAGACCACGAACACGATCGTTGCATTTTCCGTGCTTTGCGCCACCCGCAGCGCGACCGCCAGCGCTCCCGCCGCCGAAATCCCGCCGAAAATCCCCTCTTCCGCCGCCAGCCGGCGCGCCAAGTGTTCCGCCTCCGCCTGCGTCACGGTTTCCAGCCGGTCGACGCGCGACTTGTCGTAGATCTTCGGCAGATAGGCTTCCGGCCATTTGCGAATTCCCGGAATCTGCGAGCCTTCGGCCGGTTCGGCGCCGATCACCTGGATCTGCGGATTCTTTTCCTTCAGATAGCGCGACACGCCCATGATGGTGCCGGTGGTTCCCATCGCGCTGACGAAATGGGTGATGCGGCCCTCGGTATCGCGCCAGATTTCCGGACCGGTGGTTTCGTAGTGCGAGCGCGGATTGTCGGGATTGGCGAACTGGTCGAGGATGCGGCCACGGCCGTCCTTCTGCATCTTCTCGGCCAGGTCGCGCGCGTATTCCATGCCGCCCGCCTTCGGTGTCAGGATGATCTCGGCGCCGTAGGCGACCATGCTCTGGCGCCGCTCGGCGCTCAGGTTTTCCGGCATCAGCAGGATCATCTTGTAGCCGCGGACTGCCGCCGCCATCGCCAGCGCGATGCCGGTGTTGCCACTGGTGGCTTCGATCAGCGTGTCACCCGGCTTGATCTCGCCACGCTCCTCTGCCCCTTTCACCATCGCCAGCGCCGGCCGGTCCTTGACCGAGCCGGCCGGGTTATTGCCTTCCAGTTTGGCCAGGATCACGTTGTTGCGCGGGGCGCCATGCTCGCCGAGCATACGTCTGATTTGTACCAGCGGCGTATTGCCGACCGCGTCTTCGATAGTCAGGTAAGGCATGGCATCGTGTCCGATTACAAAAATGCCATTCTAATCCCAGACGCAGAGTGGCGCCGCGCACGGCTGCCGGCCGCGCCAATGAAAAACCCCGCGGTGGCGCGGGGTTGGCGGGCGTGGGCGACGGGTAGCTACTTCTTGGCGGCCGCTTTCGCGTCAGCCTTGGCTGCATCCTTCCCGGCCTCGGCCTTGGCCGCCGTCTTCGGCTTGGGCTGGCCGTTGACGGTCAGGCCGGCATCCGACAGCTTGGTGGAATTGGCGTCGCCGATGCCGCGCACGCGCTTCTGCAGGTCGGCCCAGTCCTTGAAACTGCCGTTTTTCTTGCGCTCGTCGAGGATCTGCTTCGAGATGGTGGGGCCGATGCCCTTGATGCCGTCGAGCGCCGCCTGATCGGCCTGGTTGACCTCGACCTGCGCGAAGGCCAGGCCCGTGGTCGCCACCAGAACGGCCAGCGCCAGCAAGAATTTTTTCAACATGAGGACTCTCCGATAAGTTGGTTGCGCGCCTGCGGAAAGGAAGGACCACGAGCCGTCTTCTCCGCGACCGGCCGGAACAGTGTAATCCGGCCGTATCAGATCGACAATTCTTCCCGGCTCACCGTCGACGCGCCCAGCTTGCCGACCACGATGCCGCCGGCCCGGTTGGCAACCGCCACCGCGTCCGCCAGCGCCATCCCGGCCGCCAGCATTACCGCCAGCGTGGCGATCACGGTATCGCCGGCGCCGGAAACGTCATAGACCTCGCGCGCCATCGCCGGGATATGCAGCACCTGCTGCTCCGCGTAGAGCGACATTCCCTCTTCCGAGCGCGTCAGCAGCAGCGCCTCCAGGCCGAGCGACTGCCGCAGCTGCTGCGCCTTCTCGGTCAGCTCGGCCTCGTTCTTCCAGCCGCCAACGCAATGCCGCAGCTCGGCCTTGTTCGGAGTCAAGATCGAGGCGCCGGCATAGATCGAGAAGTCGTCGCCCTTCGGATCGACCAGTACGCGCTTGCCGCACTCGCGCGCGGCCGCGATCATCTGCGCGACGTCGGTGAGGGCACCTTTTGCATAGTCCGACAGCACCACCAGGTCGTGCTGCGGCAGCAGCGCATTGAAGCGGGTTAGCTTGTCGCGCAGCACCAGCTGGCCCGGCGGGTGTTCGAAATCGATGCGCAGCAGCTGCTGCTGGCGGCCGATCACGCGCAGCTTGATGATGGTCGAAATCGCCGGGTCGCGCTGCAGAAAGCTCTGGATGCCGGCAGTCGCCAGCATCTGGTCGACCGCGTCGCCAGCTTCGTCGCGGCCGACGATGCCGAGCAGCCCCGATTGCGCGCCGAGCGCCGCGATGTTGCGGGCGACGTTGGCGGCGCCGCCCAGGCGCTCCTCGCGCTTTTCGATGCGTACCACCGGCACCGGCGCCTCCGGCGAAATACGGTTGACTTCGCCGAACCAGTAGCGATCCAGCATGACGTCGCCGGCCACCAGGATGCGTGCGCTCTCCAGCGCCTGGTGCAGTGCGGTCTTCATGCGCGCGTCAGTACCGAACGACCGATGCCGTGGTATTCGAAGCCGGCATGCGCCATCACGTCCGGTGCAAACAGGTTGCGGCCGTCGAAAATGACCGGCTCCTTCAGGCGCTCCCGCAGCTGCGCGAAATCCGGGCTGCGGAAGGCCTTCCACTCGGTCACGATTGCCAGCGCGTCGGCGTCGGCCAGCGCGTCCATCGGGCTATCGGCAAAGCGGATGCGCGCCAGCGCCTCCGCGGAACCGGAAAAGTCGAGCGCCAGCACCCGCTTCGCCTCGTTCATCGCCACCGGGTCGTACACCGCGACGGTGGCACCGCGCTCGATCAGCTCGCGCAGCAGCACGCGCGCCGGCGCCTCGCGCATGTCGTCGGTGTTCGGCTTGAACGCCAGGCCCCAAATGGCGAAATGCCGTCCATCCAGGCGCTCGCCGAAACGGGCGACGATCTTGTTGCCGAGCACGTGCTTCTGGCGGTGGTTGACGGTTTCGACCGCACGCAGGATCAGCAGGTCCTGCCCATGGTCGCGCGCGGTCTTTTCCAGTGCCTGCACGTCCTTCGGGAAGCATGAGCCGCCGTAGCCGCAGCCGGCGTACAGGAAGCTGCGGCCGATGCGTGGGTCGGAGCCGATGCCGTGGCGCACCGCCTCGATGTCGGCGCCGACCTGGTCGGCCAGGTTGGCCAGTTCGTTCATGAACGAGATGCGGGTCGCCAGCATCGCGTTGGCCGCGTACTTGGTGAATTCGGCCGAGCGCACGTCCATCCAGAATGTGCGCTCGTGGTTGCGGTTGAACGGCGTGTACAGCTGCGTCATCAGTGCCCGCGCGCGTTGTCCTTCGGCGGTGTTGTCGCAGCCGATCACGATGCGGTCGGGCCGCATGAAGTCCTCGACCGCCGCCCCCTCCTTCAGGAACTCCGGATTCGACACTACCGAGAACGGCGTCGCCGCATGCTGGACGCCACGCGCGCCGAGTTCCGCCTGGATCGCCGCCCGTACCTTGTCGGCGGTGCCGACCGGTACCGTCGACTTGTCGACCACCACCGTGAACTGCGTCATGTGGCGGCCGATGTTGCGCGCCGCCGCCAGCACGTATTGCAGGTCGGCCGAGCCGTCCTCGTCCGGCGGCGTGCCGACCGCGATGAACTGCACCTCGCCGTGGGCGACGCTGGCGGCGACGTCGGTGGAAAACTGCAGGCGGCCGGCGGCGCTGTTGCGGGCGACGATTTCGGCCAGCCCGGGCTCATGGATCGGGATACCGCCCTGGTTCAGAAGGTCGATCTTGGCCTGATCGACGTCGAGGCAGAAGACGTCATTGCCGAGTTCGGCCAAGCAGGCGCCAGTGACGAGGCCGACATAGCCGGTGCCGATGATGGTTATTTTCATGGTGTCGTGTGGTATGCGGGCGGCGCGGCGGTACCCGGAGGCGCGCTGCGTTCCGCCCTTCGATTGGAAATCAGTTCATTACGTTCAATTCTTCGGTGCGGCGCGGCGGATAGGTTTCCCACTGGCTGCATCCCGGGCATTGCCAATAGAACTGGCGCGCCTTGAAGCCGCAGTGGCTGCACTGGTAACGGGCCAACTTTTGCGCGTAGCCGTGCACCAGGTTCTTCACCAGCGACAATTCCGGCCGTACCTCCGGGCGCGCCTCCATCAGCCGCGCTTCCAGCAATTTGTCGAGGCCGAGCAGGGTCGGTGTGCGTCGCAATTCGTCGCCGACCAGCTGGTTGGCGGCGTCCACACCTTCCAGCTCCAGCATCGCCTTGAATACCACTTCCAGCAGGTCGATCGACGGCGCTTCCGCCAGGTATGCCTGCAACAGGTTCAAGCCCTCCTGCGCACGGCCGACCTCGCGATAGCCGTCCATCAGCCGCTGCGCCACCAGCGCCACGTGCGGCACGCTCTGCTGCTCGACCCGGCGCCAGGTCAATAGCGCGGCCTCGATGTCGCCGCGCTCCAGCTGCGCGTCGCCCAGCAGCAGCGTGGCACGCACGCTCATGCGGTCGGCTGCCAGCGCCTTTTCCAGCCAGGCGATCGCCGCTTCCGGATGCGTGTGCACCAGCTCGTCCTGCGCCAGCTCGCAATAAAACTGCGCAATTTCGCGCTGGCGGCCGCCGGCACCGGCCTCCTGCAATGCGCGCGCCGCCTCGATCGCGCGCGGCCATTCCTTTTCGCGCTGGTAGATTTCCAGCAGCGCGCGCCGTGCCTGCGCGCTGTACGGTGTTTCGACCAAGAGGTTGAACGACTCCTCGGCGCGGTCCAGCAGGCCGGCTTTCAGGTAATCCTGGCCGAGCTCGTATTGCGCCTGCATCTGGTGTTCCGGTGCCAGGTCGGGGCGCGCCAGCAGGTTCTGGTGGACCCGGATCGCACGCTCGGTTTCGCCGCGACGGCGAAACAGGTTGCCGAGCGCAAAATGCAGCTCGACCGTTTCAGGATCGAGTTGCACCACTTCGATGAAGGCATCGATCGCCTTGTCGGGCTGCTCGTTGAGCAGAAAGTTCAGGCCCTTGAAGTAGCCGCGCGGCAGGCTGCGCGACTCCGACACCAACTGGTTGATGTCGACCCGCGCGGCGATCCAGCCCAGCGCGAAGAACACCGGGATGCCCAGCAGCCACCAGATTTCAAATTCCATACCCGACCAGTGAGGAGGACATCCGCGCCATTACGGATGCATGACGCTGTCGGGCTGCGGCGGATAGGCGCGCGCCAGATGCTGCGCGTCCGCCTCCTTCTGCAGGGCGGCGATCTGCTTCTTTTGCCGCGCCACTTCACGGCGGTGGCGGAACACGGTCGGCGTCATTGCCAGCACCCCAAGCACCGCGCCGATCGCAAAAAAGCCCAGCAGCACCAGCACCAGCGGCCCGTGCAGCTCATAATCGAAAAAGAAGCGCAGCGCGACTTCCTGAGTGTTTTTCAATGCGAAGCCGAAGAACACGATAAAGATCAGCACCGCGATGATTCGGACGATGATTTTCATGGTGCCTGTTCCTTATTGCTTGTTGATCGGTCAAACGAAATTGTACGTGAAACGACGTCCCGGTAACGCCAGACTTGCGGCCAATCAAGCCATGCGGGCGGCCGGCGACAGCAAAAAAAAATGGCATCCGAGGATGCCATTCCCATGTCTTGCGAAACCGGGACTGAAAATCAAGCCCTGGTCCCGCCCATGACAGTCAGTCTTCCTTGATCGGCTGCCCGACCATCGCATCGACCCGCTCGCGCAATTCCTTGCCGGGCTTGAAGTGCGGTACCCGCTTTTCCGGCACCATCACCTTGTCACCCGACTTCGGGTTGCGTCCGATCCGCGGCGGCCGGCTGTTCAGCGCGAAGCTGCCGAAACCGCGGATCTCGATGCGCTTGCCGGTGGCCAGCGCATCCGCCATGGCGTCGAGGATGGTCTTGACCGCGTAATCCGCATCCTTGGTTACCAGCTGCGGATAACGCTCGGCCAGACGGGCGATCAATTCCGACTTCGTCATGGACAGCTTCGACCCTTAGCCCTTGTTATCGAGCTTGGCCTTCAGCAGCGCGCCGAGGCTGGTAGTGCCGGAGGCGGCATTGGAGTCGGCCGCCATCTTGTTCATCGCTTCCTGTGCCTCGACGTTGTCCTTGGCCTTGATCGACAGCTGGATGCTGCGGCCCTTGCGGTCGATGTTCAGCACCAGCGCTTCGATGGTGTCGCCGACCTTCAGGTGCGTACCGGCATCCTCGACGCGGTCGCGCGAGATTTCGGATGCGCGCAGATAGCCTTCGACTTCGTCGTTCAGCGCGATCACGGCACCCTTCGGCTCGACCGACTTCACGGTACCGGACACGATCGCGCCCTTGTCGTTGATCGCCGTGTAGTTGTTGAACGGGTCGCCTTCCAGCTGCTTGACGCCAAGCGAGACGCGCTCGCGGTCGACGTCGATCGCCAGCACCACGGCTTCCAGCTCGTCGCCTTTCTTGAACTTGCGCACGGCTTCCTCGCCGGCTTCGGTCCAGGACAGGTCGGACAGGTGCACCAGGCCGTCGATGTTGCCCGGCAGGCCGATGAACACGCCGAAATCGGTGATCGACTTGATCGCGCCCTTTACCTTGTCGCCCTTCTTGTGGCTGGCGGCAAAGTCGTCCCACGGGTTCGGCTTGCACTGCTTCATGCCGAGGCTGATGCGGCGGCGGTCTTCGTCGATCTCCAGCACCATGACCTCGACTTCGTCGCCCAGCTGCACGACCTTGTTCGGTGCCACGTTTTTGTTGGTCCAGTCCATTTCGGACACGTGCACCAGGCCTTCGATGCCCTGTTCGACTTCGACGAAGGCGCCGTAGTCGGTCAGGTTGGTGACCTTGCCGAACAGGCGGGTGCCCTGCGGATAGCGGCGCGCCAAGCCGATCCACGGATCGTCGCCGAGCTGCTTGACGCCGAGCGAGACGCGGTTCTTTTCCTGGTCGAACTTCAGGACCTTGGCGGTGATTTCCTGGCCGACCGACAGCACTTCGGACGGATGACGAACGCGGCGCCATGCCAGGTCGGTGATGTGCAGCAGGCCATCGATGCCGCCCAGGTCGACGAACGCACCGTAGTCGGTGATGTTCTTGACGACGCCGTTGACGATCGTGCCTTCCTTCAGGGTTTCCAGCAGCTTGGCGCGCTCTTCGCCCATCGACGCTTCAACCACCGCGCGGCGCGACAGCACCACGTTGTTGCGCTTGCGGTCGAGCTTGATGACCTTGAATTCGAGGGTCTTGCCTTCGTACGGCGTGGTGTCCTTGACCGGGCGGGTGTCGACCAGCGAACCCGGCAAGAAGGCGCGGATGCCGTTGGTCAGGACCGTCAGGCCGCCCTTGACCTTGCCGTTGACGGTGCCGGTGACGATTTCGCCGGACTCCATCGCCTTTTCCAGCGCCAGCCAGGAAGCCAGGCGCTTGGCCTTGTCGCGCGACAGGATGGTGTCGCCGAAGCCGTTTTCGAGCGATTCGATCGCCACCGAGATGAAGTCGCCGACATTGACTTCGAGCTCGCCATTGTCGTTCTTGAATTCTTCGATGGGAATGAAGGCTTCCGACTTCAAGCCGGCGTTGACGATCACGAAATTGTGGTCGAGGCGCACGACTTCGGCGGAAATCACTTCGCCGGAACGCATGTCCTGGCGCGTCAGCGATTCTTCAAAAAGGGCGGCGAAGCTTTCCATGCCCGGGGTTTCCTGGGAGATGACAGCAGTAGACATAAGAATAAAAGTTTTGGGGGTGGGCCAATTTCGTCGGACGCGAGCAGCAGGAAAATGCGGCAACGAGAACTGGGTCAGGTTTATCAACGTCCGGCCGGACTTTGCATCCGGGCGAACACCTACGGCACTGCAACTGCGACGGCGAGCGGCGGCTAGGCCGGGCGCGCGCCGGTTTCGCGATACCAGCCGAGTATCCGCTCGGCCGCCTGCGTGGCAGTCATGTCGGACGTATCGAGCAGGCGCGCATCCTGCGCCGGCTTCAGCGGCGCGGCGGCGCGATTCGCATCGCGCGCGTCCCGTTCCGCCAAATCCTTTGAAAGGTCTTGCATATTAGCAGAAAAACCCTTGTCAATCAATTGCTTATAGCGCCTGTTCGCGCGTGCCTCGACGCTTGCCGTCAGGAAAACCTTGAGCGCCGCGTCCGGGAAAATCACCGTGCCCATGTCGCGCCCGTCAGCCACCAGCCCGGGCGCCGCGCGAAAGCGCAGTTGCAGGTCCACCAGCGCCTGCCGCACCGCCGGCAGCGCGGCGATGCGCGACGCAGCATTGCCGACCTGTTCGGCGCGGATCGCATCGCCGACGTCCTCGTCGC
>JBAUJK010000095.1:0-5831 GCA_049683695.1 Burkholderiaceae bacterium | reverse complement strand
ATGGAGGCGCGCGTGCTGCCGGCCGATGGCGGCGCACCGCTGCCGCCGGCGCCGTCGCGCGGACACCACTGGCGCCTGGCGGTGGCCGGCGTGGCGGCGCTGCTGGCGGAAATCCTCGACTGGAGCGGCGGCCATGAAAGCTCGTGGCCGGTGGCGGCGCTGGCGCTGCTGGCGATCGCCGCCAGCGGCCTTGGCACCTACCGCAAGGGCTGGCTGGCGCTGAAGAACCGCAACCTGAACATCAACGCGCTGATGACGATCGCCGTCAGCGGTGCGGTCGCGATCGGCCAGTGGCCGGAAGCGGCGATGGTGATGGTGCTGTTCGCGCTGGCGGAGCTGATCGAGGCACGTTCGCTGGACCGCGCGCGGCGGGCGATCCACGGCCTGATGGCGCTGTCGCCGCCGCAGGCCACCGTGCTGCAGCCGGACGGCGGCTGGCGCACGGTCGAGGTGGCCGCCATCGTCCCCGGCGCGATCGCGCGCGTGGCGCCCGGCGAGCGGCTGGCTCTGGATGGCGTGCTGACCGCCGGCGGTTCCAGCGTCGACCAGGCGCCGATCACCGGCGAAAGCATGCCGGTCGAAAAAACCGTCGGCGACGCCGTGTTCGCCGGCAGCATCAATCAGACCGGCTCGTTCGAATACCGGGTCACCTCGGCCGCCGGCGATTCGATGCTGGCGCGCATCATCCACGCGGTCGAGCATGCGCAGACCGGCCGCGCGCCGACCCAGCGCTTCGTCGACCGCTTCGCCCGCGTCTACACGCCGGTCGTTTTCGTGCTGGCACTGGGCGTCGCGCTGGTGGCGCCGCTGGCCTTCGGCATCGCCTGGAGTGACGCGGTCTACCAGGCGCTGGTGCTGCTGGTGATCGCCTGTCCGTGCGCTCTGGTGGTGTCGACGCCGGTGACCATCGTCAGCGCGCTGGCAGCGGCGGCGCGCGCCGGCATCCTGGTCAAGGGCGGCGTCTACCTGGAGCAGGGCAAGGACATCCGCGCGCTGGCATTGGACAAGACCGGCACGCTGACCCACGGCCGGCCGCGGCTGACCGATTGCGTGCCATTACCCGAAACCGATGCCGAGCGGGCGCTGCAACTGGCGGCGGCGCTGGCAGCGCGCTCCGACCATCCGGTATCGGCCGCGATCGCCGCTCACTGGCACGAACTCGGCCGCGCGGCGGCACCGGCGGTGGACGGCTTTGCCGCGCTGCCCGGACGCGGCGTGCAGGGTACCATCGACGGCCGTCGCCATGTGCTCGGCAACCATCGGATGGTCGAGCAGCTCGGGCTGTGCAATGCCACCGTCGAAGCGGTGCTGGACCGCATCGAGGCGCAGGGCAAGACTGCGGTGGTGCTGTGCGATGAACAGGCGCCGCTGGCGGTGATCGGCGTCGCCGACACGTTGCGCGCCGGCAGTCGGCAGGCGCTGGACGAACTGCGCGCGCTCGGCGTCCACGCGGTGATGTTGACCGGCGACAACGCCCGGACCGCGCGCGCGATCGCCGACCAGGTCGGTCTCGAGGATGCGCGCGGCGAACTGCTGCCGGAAGACAAGCTGGCCGCGGTGCGCGAACTGCAGGCGCACTACGGGCTGACTGCGATGGCCGGCGACGGCATCAACGACGCGCCGGCGCTGGCGCAGGCCGACATCGGCTTTGCGATGGGCGCAGCCGGCAGCGACACCGCGCTGGAAACCGCCGACGTCGCGCTGATGGACGACGACCTGCGCAAGCTGCCGGCCTTCATCCGCTTGTCGCGCCGCACCGCCACCGTGCTGAAGCAGAACATCGCGTTCGCGCTCGGCATCAAGGCCGCCTTCATGCTGTTGGCGCTGGCCGGCATGGCGACGCTGTGGATGGCGGTGTTCGCCGACATGGGCGCGAGCCTTTTGGTGGTGTTCAACGGACTGCGTCTGCTGCGCGCGGCGCCGGAGCGGCGGCAAGCGATGCCGACTGCGCGCACGGCCGGAGCGGAAGTGTCGTGAATACGCCGGGCAGAGAGCCCGGTGCTTCAATTCACATGGGAGTATGTAGGGAAACCGCGCGTATCTTCTGCGGGTCAGGGCAGCATGGCGTGGAGTATGTTGCCTCTATACACGCCTTTGCATATCACTCCACCGGCACTGCCCGATAGCGCCGCACATCCGCCGCCGTCACCGGCGGCGCATTGCCCCAGGTGCGACGCACGTAGGACACCAGCGCCGCGACCTCGGCATCGTCCAGCGCCGGTCCGAACGGCGGCATGCCGTACGGGCGCGGATTGCCGCCGGTGCTCGGTGGGAAGCCGCCGTTCAACACCATGCGGATGGTGTTGATCGGCGACGCCAGCGCCAGCGCGCGGTTGCCGGCCAGTGCCGGATAGTGCGGCGGTACGCCGGCGCCATCGGCCTTGTGGCAGTCGATGCAGTGGTCGCCGTACAGCTTTTCGCCCAGCTTCAGCTGCGCCTGCTGGGCGGCGTCGGGCGGTTCGGCCACGGCGACCGGGGCGCCGCCCGGCAGCGATTTCAGATATACCGCCATCGCGCCGATGTCGGCGTCGGTCAGGTGCTGCAGGCTGACGCGCACCACTTCGGCCATCGGCCCGTAGGCGGCGCCGCGCGCCGAGATGCCGATCTTCAGGAAATCCGCCAGATCCTGTTCGCTCCAGCCGCCGAGCGCGGCGGCGCCGCCGCCCAGCGGTGGCGCGTACCAGTTCAGAATCGGGATCAGGCCGCCGGCCAGATCCAGGCTGTTTTGCGTGGCGCCCAGTACGTTGCGGTCCGCGTGGCAGGCGTTGCAGTGGCCCAGCCCCTGCACCAGATAGGCGCCGCGGTTCCACTCCAGGCTCTGGCCGGTATCCGGCTGCTGCACGCCGGGCCGGAAATACAGCGCACGCCAGGCTGCCAGGAGCGGCCGCTGGTTGTACGGGAAGCGCAGCGCGTGCGGCCGATTCGGCTGGTTCACCGCCGGCAGCGTGCGGAAATATGCGTACATCGCATCGGAATCGGCGCGGGTGATGCGCGTGTAGTTCGGATACGGGAACGCCGGGTAGAGGAAGTCGCCGTTCTTCGACTTGCCGTTGTGCAGCGCGCGCCAGAAATCGTCGGCGCTCCAGCCGCCGATGCCGGTGGCGGCGTCGGGCGTGATGTTGGGCGAATAGATGTCGCCGAACGGTGTCGCGATCAGGCGGCCGCCGGCATAGTCGGCGCCGCCGCGCGCGGTGTGGCAGGCCATGCAGTCGCCGGCCCGCGCCAGGTAGGCACCGCGCGCGACCAGCTGTGCCGGGTCGGCGGCCGCGGCCGGTGCCGTTTCGCCGGCATCCGGCTCGTGCCAGTATTGCAGGCCGATCGCAATCGTCGGCACCAGGATCGCCAGCGCAAGCAGCGCCCACAGGATGCGTTTCATCGCGCGGCCCCTCATTGCGGATAGCTGCCGCAGGCCAGCGGCAGTTTCTGCGTGAGGGCGGCGGCCGGCGCAACATCGGCCGGCATCGGCTGTGCCGCCAGCCAGGCGGCGGCCGCGCTCATGTCCTGGTCGGACAGGCGCGCGGCGATCTGTGCCATGCAATCCGGCGCGGCGGCGTGGCGGGTGCCGTTCTTCCAGGCGCCGAATTGCGCGTTCAGATAGTCACGCGGCAAGCCGAGCAGGCCGGGAATCGACGGCAGCGCGCCGGTCAGTCCCTGCCCATGGCAGGCGACGCAGGCTGGCACCTGTTTGGCCGTGTCGCCGGAAAAAACCAGCTGCCGCCCGCGTTCCAGCACCGCCGGGGTTGCCGTGACCGGCTGCGGCGGCGGGTAGGGAGGGTGCAGGTTGGCAAAGTAATCGGCGATCTCGTGCAAGTAGTCGTCCGACAGATGGTCGACCATGTAAATCATCAGCGGATAGCGGCGCCGCCCTTCGCGGAAATTCACCAGCTGGTTGTACAGGTAGCCGGCCGGCTTGCCGGCGATGCGCGGATAGAAGCCGTCGCTGGCGGCGCGCCCTTCCTGGCCGTGGCAGGCCGTGCAGGCGACGGCGCGCTGCGCGATGGTGTCGGGCAGCTTCTGCGCCGCGGCGGACCCGGCAGCGAGCCAGCACAGCGCGGCCAGAAACACTCCTAGGATGCACGACGGTGTGAAAACGGGCGTACGCCTGCGGGCGGCGGAAAGGCTGGGGCCGGGCATCGGACTTCCTTGGAGATGGCGGATTCGATCAAGCCCCGCATGATAGTAGTTTCATCACGCCCGCGCAGACGGCGGCGCGGCCGGCGCCAAAGCGCAGGCCGGAAATCATCGGCGCCGGCGCGCCGGCGTAAAGATATTCAACCGTCCGGCAGCGGCGTCAGGCGCGCGCCTGTCCTTCCTTGACCGCCTGCTTCAGGTCGGCATCGGTCAGGACCGGCGTGTCGGGGTCGCTGGCGTCGCCGCCGGCGCCAAAGCGCAGCCCTTCCATGTATGGCGTCGGCTTCTTGCGGCGGTAGTCCAGGAATTCCTTGCCGTAATAGGCGCGCGCTTCGTCGACCGTCTTGGCGCCGGTGACAATGTCGTGCATCAGATTCAGCGCCAGGAAATTGGCTTCCTCGTCGTGGCAGCGGGCCGACACTTCGCCGGTGGTCCGTTCGACGATCACGCTGCCGTCGAAGCGCGCCAGTTCGTCGAATTTCCCGACCGGCACCCGATAGTCGATGACCGACTCGACGCAGTCCATATGGGCAGTCGGGAAATCGTGCCGGTAGAACGCCCTGGAGGCGACGATGCGCTTCCACGGCCCGGGTTTGTGCCAGATCAGCAATGTTTCGGTGGCCTCCTGCGGCTCGCCGTACTTGTCGATCACCAGCTGGGTGGCCTCGCGCGATTCTTCCGGCCAGTTTTCAATGATTTGCGATCCAGTCATTGCCGCCATCTGTTTTTCTCCCGCACGAAAAAAATGAATTCGGCAGCGCCGGCGATTGGCGGTGCCGCCATCGTCCTGAATTCCGGTTGGATAAGGGGCGGGGCGGATCGTTCAGGAGCGTGAGCTTGTAAAAAATACCGATTCCCGCGACAAACCCTTGAAATATTTCCAGTTGATGCAGCGGAGCAGCCGCTAGAAGGCGTGCCCAGCCGCCGCCGGCGATGCAGGCACTTAATTTGCTGCAGCCCGGAACTTGCCAGGTCATGCGGATCTGGAGGTCGCTATCGATTAGAAAAACCATGCCGCAGGCGTTTCGCCGGACCACCGTACTCGCGATCAAGTTGTGCTTCGCGGGAATATTGCTCTTGATCGTCGCCGTCGTGGCCATCGTCAAGTGGCGCATGGCGCCCGAAAACCAGCAGTACGCGGCGGTGATGCAGCCGATCCGCTTCAGCCACAAGCACCATGTCGGCGACGACGGCCTCGATTGCCGCTATTGCCACACTTCGGTCGAAAAATCCGCGTTCGCCGGACTGCCGTCGACCGACATCTGCCTGACCTGCCATTCGCAGCTGTTCCGCGACGCGCCGGCGCTGGCGCCCTTGCACGCCAGCGCGCGCGAGAACCGGCCGATCCGCTGGAACCGGGTGCACGACCTGCCGGACTTCGTCTATTTCGACCACAGCATCCACGTCAACAAGGGCGTCGCCTGCATGGAATGCCACGGTCGCGTCGACCAGATGCCGGTGCTGTGGCGCACCGCGCCGCTGGAGATGCAGTGGTGCCTGAATTGCCATCGCAGCGCGCCGCGCCATGTGCGGCCGCTGGCCGAAGTGTTCCTGATGCAGGAACCGCGGCCGCTGTCGGAGCAGGAGCTGAAACAGCTGAACCGGCTGTATCACCTGCAGGACACGCGCCGCCTGACCGATTGCTCGACCTGCCACCGCTAGCCATGGACCTGCGCCGCCCGATCCCGATTGCCCCTGCC
>JBAUJK010000094.1:0-1788 GCA_049683695.1 Burkholderiaceae bacterium | reverse complement strand
GCGCCTGCCGCGGCAGGCGCCGAGGCCGACGCCGGCAGCGCCGGTACCACGGCCGTCAGCAGCAGCGCCGCCAGCCGCAGCCGGGCCGAACCGGGAGACATGGTGCTACGAGCGCGCCGAGTGGTTGGCGAAATAGATGCCATGCGGTGAGCGGCCGACCGGGATCGTCTTCACCACCTTCTTGCTGTCGACGTCGATCACCGCCACTTGCCGCACCCAGCGCAGCGTAGTCCACAGCGTCTTGCCGTCGGCGCTCAGCTCCATGCAATCCGGGCCGCCCGGCACCTTGATGGTGCCGACGTTGGTCAGCGTCTGCTGGTCGACGATGTTGATGGTGCTGGAGACGCGGTTGGAGACGAACACGTGGCGGCCGTCGCCGGCGGCACGGAAATTGTGCGCGCCCTCGCCGGTCTTGATGCGCTTGACGGTCTTGCGGTTCTTCCAGTCGATCACTTCGACGTAGTCGCTGCCCATGATGCCGACCAGCAGATACTGGTTGTCCGGCGTCATCGCGATGCCGGCCGGCAGCTTGCCGACCGGGATGGTCCACTTGAGCTTTTGCGTCGCCAGGTCGATCGCGCTGACCTGGTTGCTGCCCTGCTGGGTGATGAAGGCGGTGGTGCTGTCGGCGTCGAAGGCGATGTGGCTCGGCAGCTTCGGCAGCGGCAGGCGCGCCGCCAGCTTCAGGTCGCGGCCGTCGTAGCGGTACAGGTCGACCCGGTCCAGCCGCAGCGCCGCCGACACGAACCATTTCTGGTCCGGCGAAAAGCCGATCTGGTAGGGGTCGACCACATCCTTGATGCGGTGCTGGATCACGCCGGTTTTCGGCTCGAGAAAGATCAGCTCGTTGCCGACCGCGCTGGCGACGATCAACGACTTGTTGTCGGGCGTGGCCATCAGATGGTGCGGCTCCTTGCCGACCGAAAAGGTATCGAGCACTCGGTAGCTCGACTGATCCAGCAGGCTAATGCTGGCATCGCCGGAATTGAGCACGACCACGACATTGGCGCGCGCCGGCAGGCAGGCGCACAGCAGCAGGAACGGCAACAGCGAACGGCGGGCGAGAGAGGAAAGACGCAGCATGGCGGCGGCGGAAAAAATCAATGGAAAAACATTTTACCGCGCAAAAATGCGGCTGCATCGGCTAAATCGCGGCGCCGCGACCGGTATCGCGAAAGTTTGAGAAATGCATCACGAACCGGCGATTTTCCAGCCGATTTCAGCGGTTTTCGGCCCGGCAGGCGTTGCGCGCCGGCGACAATTCGGCGGCGGTCACGCCGAGCGCGGCGACGTCGGCCGGCAAGGCGCGCCCGAGCGCCAGCGCCGCCGCCAGCCGGCCCAGCGCCGGCGCGGTCTGGATGCCGTATCCGCCCTGCCCGGCCAGCCAGAAAAAGCCGTCGGCGTCCGGCGCGAAGCCGGCTACCGGCGTCTTGTCGGCGACGAACGAGCGCAGCCCGGCCCATTTGCGCAGCACGCGGCCGATTTGCAGCGTGGTCGCGGTTTCGATGCGGTCGGCGGCGATCGCCACGTCCAGTTCTTCCGGCTGGACGTCCTGCGCCGGCACCGGGTCTTCGTTGGCCGGCGAGCCGAGCAGGACGCCGGCGTCCGGCTTGAAATAGAACTGCTCGTCGACGTCGATCACCAGCGGCCAGCCGCTGCTGTCGACGTCGGCCGGCGGCGCGAAGGTGAAGGCGGTGCGGCGCTTCGGCACCAGCCCGACCGGCGCCACGCCGGCCAGGGCGGCGATCTGGTCGCACCAGGCGCCGGCGGCGTTGACCACGATCGGTG
>JBAUJK010000093.1:0-3543 GCA_049683695.1 Burkholderiaceae bacterium | reverse complement strand
GTCCGTCCCCGCCGCGCCGGCACCGGGACAGGACCCGTCGTGAGCACCACTGCCTACGTCGGCCTGGGTTCCAACCTCGGCGACGCCGCCGCCAACGTGCGCGCGGCGCTGGCGCGGCTGACGCGGCTGCCCAACACCCGGCTGCAGGCGCAGTCGAGCCTGTTCGCCAGCGCGCCGATCGACGCCGGCGGCGACGACTACGTCAACGCGGTGGCGCAGCTCGACACGCAGCTGGCGGCACCGCAACTGCTGGCCGAACTGCAGGCGGTGGAGCAGGAATTCGGCCGCCAGCGGCCGTACCGCAACGCGCCGCGCACGCTCGACCTCGACCTGCTGCTGTACGGCAGCGAACGGATCGCCAGCGCTGATCTGACGGTGCCGCACCCACGCCTGACCGAGCGCGCGTTCGCGCTGCTGCCGCTGTTGCAGCTCGATCCCTTCATCGCGATTCCCGGCGCCGGCCCGGCCCATGCGTTCGCCCCACAGGTGGCGCAGCAGGTGATCCGGCGGCTCTGAGTCCGCTCGCATACTGCTCACAGTATTTTCGAAGCCGCCCGAATAGCGCCCGGCAGAAGCCATTTTTCCGACATACTCCCAGATCATCCACTCGTCCCGCGCGATCATGCAAATTCCCGTCGTGCTCCAGACCGCCCTCCTGCTGACGCTGTCGAACGTCTTCATGACCATCGCTTGGTACGGCCACCTGAAGAACCTGGCCAGCCGGCCGTGGTGGATCGCGGCGATGATCAGCTGGAGCATCGCGCTGTTCGAATATCTGCTGCAGGTGCCGGCCAACCGCATCGGCTATACCACCATGAGCCTGGCGCAGCTCAAGATCCTGCAGGAAGCGATTACACTCACGGTTTTCGTACCGTTCGCGATGCTGTACATGCAGCAGCCGTTCAAGCTCGACTACCTCTGGGCCGGGCTGTGCCTGATCGGCGCGGTCTATTTTATTTTCCGCACATGAATTTCGACAGGTTGCGCTACGTCGTGGTGGAAGGACCGATCGGCGTCGGCAAGACTTCGCTTACGCGCCGGCTGGCGGAACGCCTCGGCGGGCAGACCTTGATGGAACGGCCGCAGGACAATCCGTTCCTGGAAAAATTCTATCGGGACGCCACGCGCCACGCGCTGCCGGCGCAGATGTTCTTCCTGTTCCAGCGCCTGCACCAACTGCGCGAACTGGCGCAGGGCGATCTGTTCGAGGCGCGCGTGGTGTCCGACTTTCTGCTCGACAAGGACCCGATCTTCGCCGAGCTGACGCTGGACGACGACGAACTGAACCTGTACCGTCAACTGTACAATCACCTGCGGCCGCAAGCGCCGGCGCCGGACCTGGTGCTGTATCTGCAGGCCGAACCGGCCACGCTGCTGGAGCGGATCGAACGGCGCGGCATCCCGATGGAAGCCGCGATTTCCGCCCACTACCTGCACCGGCTGTGCGAAAGCTACAGCCGCTTCTTCCACCACTACGACGCGGCGCCGATCCTGATCGTCAACAACGAACACTGGAACCCGCTGCAGCGGGACGAGGATTTCGAACTGCTGATCGAGCGCATCGGCGCGATGCGCGGCCGGCGCGAATTTTTCAACCGGGGAGAATAGGATGTCGAATTACCTGCAAGAGTCGGAAGGCCGGCGCAAGCCGGTCACCATTCCCGCGCTGGCGGCAATGCGCGCGCAGGGCCAGAAGATCACGATGCTGACCTGCTACGACGCCAGCTTCGCGGCGCTGATGGACCGCTGCGGCGTCGATGCGCTGCTGGTCGGCGATTCGCTCGGCATGGTGTGCCAGGGTCACGGATCGACGCTGCCGGTGTCGGTGGCCGACGTCGCCTACCACACCGCCTGCGTGGCGCGCGGCAACCAGGGCGCGCTGCTGGTGGCGGACCTGCCGTTCGGCAGCTACCCGACGCCGGAAGCGGCGTTCGACGCGGCCGCGCAGCTGATGCGCGCCGGCGCCCAGATGGTCAAGCTGGAAGGCGGCCACTGGCTGGCGCCGACCATCCGCTTTTTGACCGAGCGCGCGATTCCGGTTTGCGCCCATCTCGGCCTGACGCCGCAGTCGGTGCACCAGATGGGCGGCTTCAAGGTACAGGGCAAGACCGAAACCGCCGCCGGCCAACTGAAGGCCGACGCGCTGGTGCTGCAGGAAGCCGGCGCCGGCCTGTTGGTGCTGGAAGCGATCCCGGCGCCGCTGGCGAAGGAAGTGACCGAGCTGCTGGCGATTCCGACCATCGGCATCGGCGCCGGTCCCGACTGCTCCGGCCAGGTGCTGGTGATGCACGACATGCTGGGCGTGTTCCCGGGGCGCAAGGCGCGCTTCGTCAGGAATTTCATGGAGGGTGCGGGCAGCGCCGAAGCGGCGGTGCGCGCCTACATCGACGCGGTGCGCGACGGCTCCTTCCCGGCGCCGGAACACTGCTTCTGAAGACCCGGCGCGCCGCGGCGACCGCCCCATGCAGTTGCTCGACACCACGCGCGAAGCCTTCCGGCTGCTGTTCTCGGGCGACCCGGTGCTGTGGAACATCATCTGGATTTCGCTGAAGACTTCGGTGGTCGGCCTGCTGGCGGCGACGCCGCTGGCACTGGCGGTCGGCTATGCGCTCGGCAGCCACCGCTTTCCGGGGCGCCGCATCCTGATCTGGCTGACGCAGGCGGCGCTGTCGCTGCCGACCGTGCTGGTCGGCCTGCTGCTGTACCTGCTGCTGTCGCGCCAGGGTTTCCTGGGCAGCCTGCAATGGCTGTTCACCCAGCCCGGCATCATCGTCGGCCAGGCGCTGATCGCGCTGCCGGTGTTGACCGCGTTCACGCTGGCGGCGGTGCAGGCGGCCGATCCGCGGCTGGCGGAAACCGCGATCACGCTCGGCGCGTCGCGCCTGCGAGTGATGTGGACGGTGCTGCACGAAGTGCGCTTCGGCGTGATGGCGGCGTTGATCAACGGTTTCGGCCGCGTAATTTCGGAAGTCGGCTCGGCGCTGATGATCGGCGGCAATATCGCCGGCGAAACGCGCACCATCACCACCGCGATCGCGCTCGAAACCAGCAAGGGCGAATTCGCGCAGGGCATCGCGCTGGGCATCGTGCTGGTGTCGATCGCGCTGGTCATCAACGCGGCGCTGATACTGCTGCAGGGCGATGCCCGCAGCGCCGGAGTGGTCGCATGAGTGCGCTGCTGCGCATCGAAGGACTGGTCAAGCGCTTCGGCGGTGCGCCGCTGTTCGAGATCGCCGAGCTGGAGATTACCGCCGGCGGCGCCTACGTGCTGACCGGCGTCAACGGCGCCGGCAAGAGCACGCTGCTGCGCGTGCTGGCCGGGCTGGAGCCGGCGCATTGCGCACGGCTGGAATTCGAAGGCCGGCCGCTGCCGCTGAAACCCTATCCGCGCCGCTTGCGTGACGCCGTCGTCTACGTGCATCAGCATCCGGCGATGTTCTCGACCAGCGTGGCGGACAACGTCGGCTACGGGCTGGCCGCGCGCGGCATCGGCGGCGCCCGCTGGCGGCGCGAGGTCGAGGCGGCGATGGAATGGGCCGGCAT
>JBAUJK010000092.1:0-18398 GCA_049683695.1 Burkholderiaceae bacterium | reverse complement strand
CCCTGTAACCGCAAGGAGAATCCGCATGTCACGCCGCAGCCTGCAACTGGACGATCAACTGTACCGCTACCTGCTCGAGCATTCGCTGCGCGAGCATCCGGCGCTGGCGGCGCTGCGCCAGGCGACCGCCGGCCGGCCGCACGCCAACATGCAGATCGCCCCGGAGCAGGGGCAGTTGATGGCGCTGCTGGTGCGGCTGATGGGCGCACGCCGCTGCATCGAGATCGGCGTGTTCACCGGCTACAGCGCGCTGGCGGTGGCGCTGGCCTTGCCGGACGACGGCCGGCTGCTGGCCTGCGACATCAGCACCGAATACACCGACGTCGCCAGGCCGTACTGGGAAGCGGCCGGCGTCGCCGGCAAGATCGCGCTGCGGCTGGCGCCGGCGCAGGACACGCTGGACGCGGAACTGGCGGCCGGCGCTGCCGGCAGCTACGACTTCGCCTTCATCGATGCCGACAAGGGCGGCTACGACGGCTATTACGAACGCTGCCTGCAACTGCTGCGCGCCGGCGGCCTGATCGCGCTCGACAACATGCTGTGGGGCGGCAGCGTGGCGCGGCCGGCGGCCGACGCCGACACCCGTGCGCTGCAGGCGCTGAACGACAAGCTGTTGCGCGATGAACGCATCGACCTGTCGCTGCTGCCGGTCGGCGACGGCCTGACCCTGGTGCGCAAGCGCTGAATAGAAAACGCTGCGCCGGCTGCCGCCTGCTGCACGTCGGTCGGGAAGCCGCGGCGATTCAGCGGGAGGTGATGAAACGCTCCAGTTTGCCCAGGGTTTGCAGCCCCAGTTCCGCGGCACCGAAGCCTTGCGCCTCCTGAAACTCGGCCGCCGTACTGAATACCATGCCCAGAGTAACCGTCGTCGTCGCCCGGTCCTGGCTGTCCAGCGTTGCCCAGGCGTCGGCATGCTTCGGCCCGTTCTCGCCCCATAGAAGCGCATAGCCGATCCTCTCCTCGGGACGGACTTCGCGATACAGATGGTGGTTCGGAAAAACCGTGCCATCGGGCGCGATCATGTCGAATACCCATTCGCCGCCGGTTCTCAGGTCGATCCGCTTCGTGCTGCAGGAAAATCCGTCCGGTCCCCACCATTGGGGCAGCGTCTCGGGGTTCATCCAGGTGTTCCAGACGGCGGGTCGCGGCGCCTGTAGGACGCGCTGCAGCACCATGGTGCGCTCGGCAACGCCGGCGAGGTTGTTCAATCCAGCGTCAAAGCCCTGTCGATAGCCGGCTTCCATGTCCTCGGCCAGCGAGGAAAGCTGTACTGTGACAGTCAACCGGCTGCGCTCGTCCGTGCCGGAGAACTCAACCGTCACCAGCGCCGCCGATTGTGTCACGCCGCCGCGGGAGATCAGCTCGTAGTTGACGCTGCGCACGGCCGGCTGTAAGGCCAGCCAACCGCATTCGCAGCGGATATCGGGCTGGCCGTCGACCTTGCAAAGCGAGACTTCGCGCCCGCCCACCCGGGTGTCGGCCTCCAGAAATTCCACGGTGACCGACGGCATCGGCGCCGCCCAGAGCGCGCGCGCAGCAGGCGCCGTCCAGGCCTGCCACAGCACCGGCAACGGCGCGGCCACGTCCTTCTCGAAGGTCAGCGTCGCAAAACGGCTCTGCCGATCGTCGTCGAGTCGCATCGTTGCACTCCCGGTCATGCCGCCGGATCCTGCGCCGGACCGGTCAGCACCATCCACGATACGCCAAAGCGGTCCGCGACCATGCCGAAGCGTTCGGCGAAGAAGGTCCGGTCCATCGGCATCTGCACCTGGCCGCCGGCGCCGAGCGCGGCGAAGCGCCGTTCGGCTTCGGCGACGTCGGACACCAGCAGCGACAGCGAGATGCCCTGGAAATTCGGCTGGCCGCCGCAATTGCCGTCGGAGGCCATGAGCTCGATGTCGCCGATGCGCAGTTGCGCGTGCATCACCTTGTTTTCGGAGCCGGGCGGCAGCATGCCTTCCGGGCACGGATCGGGGCTTTCGGCGAAGCGCATCAGCGCCGTAACTTCGGCGCCCAGCGCTTCTTGGTAGAACGCGATCGCCTCTTCGCAGCGGCCGTCGAAGAACAGATAGGGTCGGACTTGCATGGTGGCTCCTTTGCGTCGGTGAGGGAAGGGATGGCGGCGGCGGTCTCGATGGAGGTCGATAATGCGGCGACGGCACCAGCCGTTTTGCAATTTTCGCCAGTATAGCTTTTAACTTGTATAATGCAAGTGAATTATCAGAGATGCCATGAAACGCTCGCAAAACCGTTCCCATTGCCCGGTCAATTTCGCTCTCGAAACCTTCGGCGACACCTGGTCGCTGTTGATCGTGCGGGATATCGTGTTCTGGGGCAAAAGAACCTATGGCGAATTCCTCGATTCGCGCGAGGGGATCGCCACCAACGTGCTGGCGGCGCGCTTGGCGCACCTGGAAAAAGCCGGCATCCTGACGCGCGCGCCGCATGAAACCGACCGCCGCAAGGAGGTCTTCAGGCTGACCGAAAAGGGGCTGGCGCTGATCCCGATCCTGCTCGAGATGTCGGGCTGGGCGGCGCGCCACGATCCGGAAACCACCGCGCCGCAAGCCTTCGTCGCCGCCGTCTACGCCGACCGTGAGCGGATGTTCGGCGCCGTCACTGACGCGGTGCGCGCCGGCCGTTCGCTGTTCGGCGGCGACGATCCGCTGCTGCGCCGTTGAACGCGCGCCCGACCGATTTGCGGCACCATGTGCCGTCCCCCACCGCAACCGCAGCCGCCACAGGAGAACGCGTGCAGTCGATCATTTCGGTAAAGAACCTGACCAAGACCTATGCCTCCGGCCAGCAGGCGCTGAAAAACGTCGACCTGGACATCCGGCGCGGCGAAATCTTCGCGCTGCTGGGGCCGAACGGCGCCGGCAAGACCACGCTGATTTCGATCATCTGCGGCATCGTCAACCCGAGCGCCGGTTCGGTGCTGGCCGCCGGCCACGACGTGGTGGCCGATTACCGCGCGGCGCGCGCCGGCATCGGGCTGGTCCCGCAGGAGCTGTCGACCGACGCCTTCGAGACCGTCTGGGCCACCGTCAATTTCAGCCGCGGCCTGTTCGGCAAGCCGCGCAACCACGCCTACGTCGAGCGCGTGCTGCGCGACCTGTCGCTGTGGGACAAGCGCGATGCCCGCATCATGGCCTTGTCCGGCGGCATGAAGCGGCGCGTGATGATCGCCAAGGCGCTGTCGCACGAGCCGCAGATCCTGTTCCTGGACGAGCCGACCGCCGGCGTCGACGTCGAGCTGCGGCGCGACATGTGGCAGATGGTGCGGCGCCTGCGCGACGGCGGCGTGACCATCATCCTGACCACCCACTACATCGAGGAGGCGGAGGAAATGGCGGACCGCATCGGCGTCATCAGCCGCGGCGAAATCATCCTGGTCGAGGACAAGGCGGCGCTGATGCAAAAGCTTGGCAAGAAGCAGCTGAAGCTGCAGCTGCAGCAGCCGCTACCGGCCATCCCGGAAGAGCTGCGCGCACACCGGCTGGAACTGTCGGCCGACGGTTCCGAGCTGGTGTACACCTTCGACGCCGCCGGCGAACAGACCGGCATCGCCGAGCTGCTGCGGCAGCTGAGCCGGCACGGCATCGACTTCAAGGACTTGCAGTCGAGCCAGAGCTCGCTGGAGGAAATCTTCGTCAACCTGGTGCGGGAGCGGGCATGAACTGGTATGCGATCCGGGCGATCTATCTGTTCGAAATGGCGCGCAGCTGGCGCACGCTGATGCAAAGCCTGGCGTCGCCGGTGATCGCGACGTCGCTGTACTTCATCGTGTTCGGCTCGGCGATCGGCTCGCGCATGGGACAGATCGACGGCATCGGCTACGGCGCCTTCATCGTGCCGGGCCTGATCATGCTGTCGCTGCTGACCGAAAGCATTTCCAACGCCTCGTTCGGCATCTACATGCCGAAGTTCTCCGGCACCATCTATGAAGTGCTGTCGGCACCGATTTCCGCGGTCGAAATCGTGATCGGCTACGTCGGCGCGGCCGCCACCAAGTCGGTGATCCTGGGCCTGATCATCCTCGCCACGGCGCGCCTGTTCGTCGCCTTCGAGATCGTCCATCCGCTGTGGATGATCGTGTTCCTGCTGCTGACCGCGATCACCTTCAGCCTGTTCGGCTTCATCATCGGCGTTTGGGCCGACGGCTTCGAAAAGTTGCAGATCATCCCGATGCTGGTGGTCACGCCGCTGACCTTCCTCGGCGGCAGCTTCTATTCGATCCACATGCTGCCGCCGTTCTGGCAACAGCTGACGCTGTTCAACCCGGTGGTGTACCTGATCAGCGGCTTCCGCTGGAGCTTCTATGGCCGTGCCGACGTCAGCGTCGCCGTCAGCGTCGGCATGACGCTCGGCTTCCTGGCGCTGTGCCTGCTGGTGGTGCGCTGGATTTTCAAGACCGGCTACCGGTTGAAGACCTGAGTGCCCGGCCGGGGCAGCGCGCGGCGTACACTGGCGGCTGCCGTACTTCCTTCAGCCTGTCGTCGACGATGTCTTCCGCACCTATCGAATCCCTGCTGCACGATATTTCCGTCTGCCGCGCCTGCGCCGCCAGCCTGCCGCACGACCCGCGGCCGGTGCTCACTGCCAGCCGCAGCGCGAGGCTTTTGATCGTCGGCCAGGCGCCGGGACGGCGCGTGCATGAAACCGGTGTTCCCTGGAACGACAAGTCCGGCGAAGAGCTGCGCGCCTGGCTCGGCATCAGCGGCGAGCAGTTCTACGACGCCAGCCGGGTCGCGATCGTGCCAATGGGGTTTTGCTATCCGGGAAAAGGCGCCAGCGGCGATCTGCCGCCGCGCCGCGAGTGTGCGCCGCTGTGGCATGCGCGGCTGCTGGCGGCGATGCCGGAAGTGCGTCTGACGCTGTTGATCGGTCGCTACGCGCAAGCCTGGTATCTGAAAAAATCCTGCAAGCCGACGCTGACCGAAACGGTGGCCGCATATGCCGAATACCTGCCGCGCTACCTGCCGCTGCCGCATCCGAGTCCGCGCAATCGCCACTGGCTGACCATCCATCCGTGGTTCGCCGCCGAGGTGCTGCCAACTCTGAAACAGCGGGTGGCGGCGGCGCTGGCGCAGGACTGACCCGGCCGCGATAGCGTTGCCGCGGCGCAGTCTTCCGCGCCGGCATGGACGATGTGGCAACATGTGCGGATTCAGGAAACAGCCCGGGGGGTATATGGATCTTCCATTTTCGCGCCGCAAATTTCTCGGCTCCGCACTGTACGGCTCCCTCGGGATAGGGTTGAGCGCCTGCGGCGGCAGCGCATTCGACCAGGACGCCAGCGCGCCGTCGGGCCCGGTGCCCGAGGCCCGGATCGCGCTCGCGCTTTCCAGCATCGACCAGCTGGCGGCCGACCTGATGCAGCGCACCGGCCTGCCCGGGATGGCGGTGGCGGTGGTGCGCGGCAGCCCGGACGGTGCGCATGGATTCCAGACCGTCTATGCCAGGGGTTTCGGCATTCGAGCGCTTGGGGAGACGGGCGCGGTCGATGCCGATACCGTATTCCAGCTGGCCTCCGTATCCAAATCGATCGGAGCCACGGTGGTGGCGCAGCAGGTCGGGCTGGGTGGCATCGATTGGAACACGCCGGTACAGCGCGATCTGCCGTGGTTCACTCTGGCCGATCCGGCACAAAGCGCGCAACTGACGATTGGCGACCTGTATGCGCACCGCTCCGGCCTGCCGCCCGGCGCCGGCGACATGCTGGAAGCGGTCGGCTACGAACAGCGCTATGTCTTGGAGCATCTGCGTTACCTGCAGCTGGCGCCGCTGCGCAGCCGTTATGCCTACTCCAATTTCGGCATGACTGCGGGTGCGGTGGCGGTGGCAGCGGCGGCCGGCGTGGACTGGGCCAGCCTGTCCGAGCAGGTCCTGTATCGCCCGCTGGGCATGAACCGCACCAGTTCGCGCTTTGCCGATTTCAGCGGGCGCAGCAATCGTGCGGTCGGCCACGTTCCGGTCAACGGCAAGTGGCAGCTCGGTGAGGTGCGCCAGCCGGACGCGCAATCGCCGGCCGGCGGCGCCAGTTCGTCGGTCACCGACATGGGGCAATGGCTGGCCTTGCTGCTGGGACAGGGCAAGTTCGGCGGGCGGCAGGTGGTGAGTGGCACCGCATTGGCGAGCGCCCTGTCGCCGCAGATCCTGTCCGCGCCGGCGGACGCAGGCAGGGCGGCCAACTACTACGGCTACGGTTTCAACGTCGGCAAGACCACTTCCGGCAGATTGTCGTACTCCCATTCGGGTGCCTTCACGACCGGCGCCTCCACCAGCTTCATGGTGGTGCCGTCGACCGGCCTGGGGATTGTCGTGCTGACCAACGGCTTCCCGATCGGCATTCCGGAAACGCTGGCCGGCCAGTTCTTCGATTACGTGCAGTACGGCCGCATCCAGCAGGACTGGTTCAAGAACATGTCGGCCCGGTTCGCGCCGCTGGCGCTGCCCGAGGGTTCGCTGGCCGGCGCCGTACCTCCAGCCGCGCCGGCACCGGCGCAGCCGCTGGCGGCATACACCGGCAGCTACCGGAATTCCTATTACGGCACGCTCGACGTCACCGCGCAGAACGGGGTACTGGTGGTGACCGTGGGCCCGCTGGCGCGGCCGATGCCGTTGCGGCACTGGGACGGCGACCTGTTTGCCGCCGTGCCGCCGGGGGACGTCGCGGGCAGTCTGTGCCGCGTCGAATTCGGCGCCGACCGGGTGCAGCTGGAGTTGTATGACTCCGAGGGCTGGGGCACCTTCACGCGCTAGGCCGGTCTTTCCTCATCTGGGCACCGTCCTTTGGTCATTGAAATAATTTTATGAAACGTACCTTCGTCGTCATCGGCCTCGGCGCCTTCGGCGGTACCGTCGCCCGCGAACTGGCCCGGCTCGGACACGACGTGCTGTGCATCGATTCCGACGCCGGCCGCATCAACGATATCGCCGACGCCGTGACACAAGCGGTGGTGGCCGACGCCCGCGATGAAAAGGCGCTGCGCGACCTCGGCGTGGCCGAAGCGGACGCGGTGGTAGTGGCGATCGGCGAAGACATCGAAGCCAATATCCTGATCACGCTGAACGTCAAGAACATGTACCGGCCCCAGGTGTGGGCCAAGGCGCTGACGCACAACCACCACCGCATCCTGCAAAAGCTCGGCGCCGACCACATCGTCCATCCGGAGCATGACATGGGGTTGCGGCTGGCGCATGCGCTGACCTACCCGGAAGTGGCCGACTACATCAACCTCGGCCACGACCTGTTCACGGTCGAGGTGCGCGCTTCCGAGCGGTTGGCCGGGCAGAAGCTGGCGGCGCTGGAGCTGGCGCAGCGCAAGATCCGGCTGCTGCTGGTCAAGCGCGGCCGCGAGGTGCTGCTGCCGGTACCGGAGGATCTGGAATTCGCCGCTGGCGATCAGGTCGTGCTGCTCGGCGCGCTCGGCGATCTGCGCCGCATCTCGGCGCTGCTATGAGGGGACGGCAGCGGCTGGCGCCCTTCGTCGCGCGCCGGGTGCAGGCCGAAGTGCTGCGCCTGACGCCGCCGCAGGCGCTGGTGCTGTCCTTCGTCGGGCTGGCGGCGGTCGGCGCGCTGCTGTTGAAGCTGCCGGTTGCCGCCGCCGGCGCGCCGCTCGGCTGGCTGGAAGCCTTGTTTACCGCGGTGTCGGCCGCCACCATCACCGGCCTGACGGTGATCGACGTTGGCAGCCGTCTGTCGCCGTTCGGACAGGGCGTGCTGCTGCTGCTGATCCAGGCCGGCGGCCTCGGCCTGTTGACCTTTTCGATCCTGTTCCTGCGACTGGCCAGCGGCCGCCTGCGGCTACGCGAACGCGCCGTGCTGCGCGACTCGTTCAGCCAGGCCGGCGGCGCCGACCTCGGCCAGCTGCTGCGCACGATGGCCGGCTTCGTCGCGGTGGCGGAACTGGCCGGCACCGCGCTCCTGGCGCTGCAGTGGGTGCCGCAGCTGGGCTGGACACGCGGCCTGTATTACAGCCTGTTCCATGCGGTGTCGGCGTTCAACAATGCCGGCTTCGCGCTGGAGCCGGCCAGCCTCGCGACGTATGCCGGCAACCCGCTGGTCAACGGCGTGATTTCGCTGCTGTTCATCGCCGGCGGCATCGGTTTCGGCGTGGTCGACGACCTGCGCCGCAAGCGCCGCTTCGCCGAGCTGGCGCTGCACACCAAGCTGATGATCGTCGGCACGCTGGTGATCAACCTGGTCGCGATGCTGGTGCTGCTGCTGCTCGAATACGGCAACCCGGCCACCATCGGCGGTCTGCACGACTGGGGCGCGCGGCTATGGGCGGTCTGGTTCCAGGCGGTGACGCCGCGCAGCGCCGGCATGTCCACCGTCGACGTCGGCCTGATGCTGCCATCGACCGCGCTGTTCATGATGGCACTGATGTTCATCGGCGCCGGCAGCGGCTCGACCGGCGGCGGCATCAAGCTGTCGACTTTCATCGTACTGCTGGTGGCGACGCGCGCCTTTTTGCGGCAGCAGGCGCAGCCGCTGGTATTCGGCCGCGCGCTTGATTTCGCTACCGTGCAGAGGGCACTGGCGGTGACCATCATGGCGGTCCTGGCGGCGGTGGCCGCGACCTTCGTGCTGCTGCTGACCGAGGACGGCAACTTCCTCGACCTGGCGTTCGAGGCGGTGTCGGCGCTGTCCACCGTCGGCCTGTCGCGCGGCGTCACGCCGCACCTGTCGGCCGCCGGCCAGTGGCTGGTGATGCTGCTGATGCTGATCGGCCGCGTCGGCCCTTTGACGCTGGCGTTCGTGATCGCCCATCCGCACGGTGCCGCGATCCGCTATCCGGCCGGGCAGGTGGGGATCGGCTAGGCTGCCGTGAAACCACCTGGCAGGGCGGGATAGACTGCATTCTGGCCAGCTTGTCTTGACCACCTTTTGAAGGCGCCCTCCAATGCAGGCGCCATGTCCGGCTCGGAAAGATGGCCGGATGCCTGTTGCCACCGATTGTTCGGTTTCCGTAACGCCATCTTCCACGCCGCAACTCGGGAGCCATCCGTTGCGGTTGACCTTTGCCACTTATCCCATTAAGATTTAAGCGCTCATTTAATTATTTGAGCCTGGAACGCGACCGACTGCGCCGAAGAAGACAGCAGTCGTGAATTCGGCTCCGTCCCCGGGACGGAGATTGATCGAGACAGCCTAAAAATGACGGAGACGGAATGAGGCAAATCCTGTGTGCGGCCGGCTTGGCGGCAACCACTCTCTTTATGCAGCCTGCCATGGCGGGCCCGACCAAAATCAAGCTTGGCGTACTGACTGACCTGAGCGGCCCTGCCGCGGATATCGGAAAAGGCAGCGTCGCGGCTGCCCAGATCGCGGTAGAGGACTTCGGCGGCAAAGTCCTGGGCCGTCCGATCGAAGTGATTTCCGGGGATACCATGAACAAGGCGGACATCGCATCCGCCGCCGCCCGCACCTGGATCGATAACGAGAAGGTCGATGCCTTGTTCGACTTCGGCTTGACCAATACCGCGCTGGCGGTTCTGCCGGTCGCAGCCGAGAAAAACAAGATCGCGATCGCGGTCGCTCCTGCCGGCACCAACATTACCAACGAGGGATGCACGCCGACCAGCTTCCACTGGATGTACGACACCCACGCGCTGGCGGTCGGCACCGCCAAGGTGCTGCTGGATAAGGGTTTGAAAAACTGGTACTTCGTGACCGTGGATTACTCGTTCGGCCAGGCGCTGGAAAAGGATGCGTCGGATTTCATCAAGGCCAACGGCGGCAAGGTGGTGGGCTCGGTCAAGCATCCGTTCGCCGCCAATGACATGTCCAGCTTCATCCTGCAGGCCCAGAGTTCCAAGGCCGATGTGATCGCGCTGGCCAACTCCACCGCCGATACGGTCAACTCGGTAAAGCAGGCGCGCGAGTTCGGCGTGATGCGCAACCAGTACGTTGCACCCCTGGTGACCTATCTGGAGACCGTGCACGGCATGGGTTTGAACGTAGCGCAAAATCTGTACACCCTCGAGGGCTTTTACTGGGACCAGGACGAGCGGTCGCGTCGTTTCGCCGCCAAATACCAGGCGAAGGTGGGGCGCGCGCCGGGGTCCTTGCCGGCCGGGACCTATTCGGCGGTCATCAGCTATCTGAAGGCAGTGGAGGCCGCCGGCACCGACGACACCGCCGCCGTCATCAAGCAGCTGCGATCGATGACGATCGACGACGACGTGGTGCGCAATGGACGGGTGCGCGCGGACGGCCGCATGGTGCATGACATGACGGTGTACCAGGTCAAGCAGCCGGAGGAATCCAAGCGGCCGTGGGACTACTACAAGAAAGTGGCTACCGTGCCCGGCGATGTCGCTTTCCAGTCGCTGGAAAAATCACGCTGTCGACTGGTGAAGTAAGCGGGCGAACCGCCGGGTGGTCAGGCTGTCCGGTGCTTCCCGGAAGAGCGGATGGCCGATGGAAATGGAGGCCATCCATCCCGGTGTGGCTCGGTGTGCTTCCGCTTTCGGCTCCTGCGCAGTTCGCTTCGCGGCCCGTCGCAAGGTCGCGCGGCGAATGGAAGAAATGGCATAAAAGGAACGGCCGTATCGATGTCGGATAAGGTAGGGATTTTCCCGTTCAAGGACCGCCATGAAAAAAAACGAAAAACCCCGGCTCGGACGACCGAAGGATGTCCACGATACCGATGTGCGCTGCCTGCACGCCGCGGAGCTGCGATTCGCCAGCGTGGGATTTGACGGCGCCACTTTGCGGGACATCGCCAAGGACATCCAGGTCACCAGCGCCACCATCATTCATCACTTCGGCACCAAGGAGCGCTTGTACGGGCAGGTGATGGAGCGCCTGAGGCGCAGTCTGGACGAATATCTGACCTACCCGGACGAGGTATCGGTCGACTCCGTCATCGATATCTTCGAGCAGTTCCTGGACTGGACCTTCGCCAACCAGCACTACGCGCAGTTGATCCTGCGCGAGCTGATGGAAAACCGCAGCCGGGTGCCGAAAGCACGGCGCCTGTATCTGCACAGTTTTACGGACAGGTATGTGAAGTACATCCAGGCCGGCCAGGAGGCCGGTCTGTTTCGCCGCATGGATGGCGAGTTGTTTGCGTTTTATACCTTTGGCGCCATCACGCATTTCAGCGCCGCGGTACCGACCGTCAGTCGCATGCTGAACAACAGCGAGGATGAAACCATTGCCCGCTTCAAGACGACATTGAAAGACACGGTGCGCAGTGCGCTCAGTCTTGCGACCGCGGCAGCTCCCGCAGCGGCGGTTTCGTCGAGGTCGATCGAAGCGCCGACCGCGGCAACGGCGCCCGCGACCGCGAGGGGGCGATCGACCTAGGGAAGTGCGGAATGATTGGTCAGTAATGGAGTTGAAAAGGAAGAGACATATGACGGATTCGATTCGGCTCGATGGAAACAGGCAAAACGAGCAAGCCAATCGGGCCGCCTCGAACGGGGTGTATCCCGCTGAAATCTGCGTGACCCGCTACGCGCTGGAAAAGCACGTCCGCGAACGCCCCGACCAGATCTACGCCGTGTTTGAAAACGGCGACCAATGGAGCTTTCAGGAGACCCTGCGGCAGGCGCGCGCGGTCGCCAGCGGCTTGAAGGCGGTCGGCGTGCGCCAGGGCGACCATGTCCTGCTGGCGCTGCCCAATGGGGCATTGGCGTTGAAAGCCCTGATTGCCATCAACTACCTGGGCGCCGTGTCGGTACCGATCAACCCGGCCCTGAAGGGTGGGCTGCTGGAACACGTGATCCACGACAGCGGCGCCAGCGTCGCCATCGTGCACGAGAAACTGATCGACGGTTTTGCCACGTTCGATTCGGCCGCCCTCAGAGCCGTGTTTTCCTCCGGAGTGGTATCGGACACCCCGGCGCAAAACGGCCGGCTGATCCTGCCGATCGAACAGCTGTACGGCAGCGCGGACGAGGAATTCACGCTGGAATCCCCGATCGAGCCGTGGCATACCCAGTGCATTATCTACACCTCCGGCACCACTGGCCGCTCCAAAGGCGTCCAGGCGTCCTACATGCACGGGTATTCGATGGCGAACGTCGATACCTGGACCTGCACGCGGGTGTCGGACCGTCATCTGCTGCACATGCCGTTCTTCCACATCGGCGGCACCTTCCTGGCCATGATGTGCCTGTGCCAGGGCGGCTCCGTTGCCGTGGTGGAGTCGTTCAAGACCGACACCTTCTGGCACACGGTGCGCAGCATGGAAGTCACGGTGGTCTTCCTCCTGGGCGCAATGGCGACCTTCCTGCTGAAAGCGCCGCCGCGCGAAGACGACAGGAGCCACCGTTTGCGCATGGTGTTCATCGTGCCCCTGGGGAAAAGCGGGCCGGAATTCGGAGAACGCTTCGGGGTCGAGGTGTATACCTTGTTCAACATGACCGAAACCAGCACGCCGTTGCTGTCTGGCGTGAATCCGCAGAAGCCCAATACCTGCGGCAGGGTGCGCGAAGGGGTGGAGGTCCGGCTGGTCGACGCCAACGATTGCGAGGTGCCGGTCGGCAGCGTGGGCGAGATGATCGTGCGCTGCCAGCGGCCCTGGTCGATGAACCACGGGTATCTGAACAACCCCCAGGCCACCGCCGATGCCTGGCGCAACGGCTGGTTCCACACCGGCGATGCCTTTTATCGGGACGAGGACGGCGACTATTTCTTTGTCGATCGCATGAAGGATGCGATTCGCCGCCGCGGCGAAAACATTTCTTCCTACGAGATAGAAGTCGAGGTCCTGAGCCACCCCGCGGTGCGCGAAGTGGCGGCGGTCGGTGTACCGAGCGAGTACACCGAAGATGAAGTGATGATCGTGGTGGCGCCGGTTCAGGACCACACCCTCGATCCGGTCAGCCTGATCGAGCACCTGCGCCCGCGCGTCGCGCACTACATGGTTCCCCGCTACATCCGCATCCTGCCCGAATTGCCCAAGACGCCAACCGCCAAAGTGCAAAAACATCTATTGCGAGCCGACGGTGTCACTCCCGATACCTGGGATTGCCGACAAGCGGGGCTGACCTGGCAACGCGAGTCCTTTACCTGAAAAGAGAGAACGGTATGAAGAAAAAACTTCGTGTCTACACGGACTACAAGAGTCCCTATGCGTTTGTGGCGGATCGCGGCTTGCGCGATCTGGAAAAATCGCACAACGTCGAAATCGAATGGCTGCCCTACACCTTGAGGATCGACGAGTACCTTGGCACGGTGGAAGAGCGCACCCAGCACGACTGGCGCAAGGTCAAATACGCCTATATGGATGCGCGCCGCTCGGCCAATCGGCAAGGTTTGATCCTGAAAGGGCCGAAACGCATCTACACCGGCTACTACTCCAGCGTCGGCATGTTGTTCGCACAAAAGCACGGCTTCTTCCCGGCCTATCATGCGCTGGTGTTCGAGCTGTTCTGGTCGCATCGGCTGGATGTAGACGAGCTGTCCGAAATGCGCGCCGTGATCGAACAGCTGGGTGGATCGGCCGATGAATACGAGGCCTATGCGCACGGACCCGGCAGGCAGGAGCACGACCGCATCATCCAGGAGGCCGAAGCCAGCGGCGTCTTCGGTGTGCCGTTCATGGTGCTGGACAAGGAAATGTTCTTTGGCGGCGACCGCATCGGCCTGCTGAAAGAGTATCTGGACGCTGACCCTATTGCTTCCGGCAAGGCGACGCAGGAGGTCGGGGCATGAGTGCGGCCGAACCGCTGACCATCTACGGCGTGGCCGCCTGTCCATATGCGCAGCGCACGCAGATTCTGCTGCACATGAAGCAGCTTCTTTTCGAGTCGAATGAAATCGATTTGACCAAGCCGCGCGACCCGGAGTTTTTGAAATTGAACCCGGCCGGCAAGGTACCGGTGCTGATTCATCGTGGACGGGCCCTGAACGAATCCAGTGTGATCAACGAATATCTGGAAGAAGTGTTTCCAGAGCCCCCGGCTTTCCCGGTCGACCCTTACTGGAAGGCGCAGGCGCGTATTCTGATCGACTATTGCAACAGCCGGTTCACCACCAACCACTACCGGGTCTTGATGGAGCAGGATCCGGCGCGCCGGGCGAAGGCCGAAGCCACGTTCGTCAAGGACTGGGAATGGTTGGAAAATTTCCTGCGGCGCATGGACAGCCGCGACGGTTTCGCCTTCGGTGAATTCGGCATGGCCGACCTTACCTACGCGCCGTTCTTCGAGCGCGCGGTGTTGAATGAATATTTCTGGGGTTTCACGATGCCCGCGCACCTGACGCGGGTGGCGAGCTGGCGGGCGGCGGTGGCGGCCCATCCTTCGGTGCGCGCCACCTCGCTGTCGGCCGAGCACTACATCAAGCTCTACGAGGATTACTCGCTGGGCTATTCCAACGGGGCGGTACCGGCAGGCCGGGCGCGCAGTTCCTTTGACCTGTCGATCCCACTGGATCAACGGCCGATGCCGGCGCGTCGAGTCGCCCTGCAATAAGCGCCGGGACGCCGGCCGAAAAAGCACAGGCATCTGATCGCCGGCCCAGGGCGATCAGGAGCTCGTCGAGTAGTTTCGCTCCAGAGCCAGTGCGCTCTGATGCTTACGCGGTCGGCGCGATGTTCTGGTTGTGCCGGAACAGGTTGCCCGGGTCGTACCTGTTCTTCGCCTGCACCAGCCGTTCATAGTTCGGTCCGTAGGCGGCGCCGATGCGTGCGGTCTCGTCCTGCGTCAGGAAATTGACGTAGACGCTGCCGCTGGCGTGCGGCGCGGCGGCATCGAAGAAGGCGCGCGCCCAGTCGATACACTTGCGGTCCTCGGCCGGATCGCTCCAGCGCGTATGGACGTTCATCGCATACAGCGCGTCGCGGTGCGGATAGGCGGTGGCGTCCGCCGGCGGCCGGCTGGCCTCGCCGCCGATCAGGCCAAGGAAGATTTCGCACTGCGGCGACGGCAGCCGCCCGGCATAGTCGATCACGGTATCGATCGCCGCGTCGCTCAAGGTGCTGAAATTGTGCGATTTCCAGTAGTTGCGCGCGCCCGGCGCCAGCAGCGGGTCGAACGCCTTTTGCCAGGCGGTGTAGGGCATCGGCCCCAGGTGTTCGCCGTAGGGCTGGCCGAAGCCGCGCAGCGGCTCGACCGCGGCCGGGCCGTCCTCGACCTTGCCGCTGTAGAAGGCGGCCAGCACCACCACGTCCTTGCCATGCACTTCGGTCGGCAAAAACGGCAGCGGCGGCGCCTGCCGCAGCACCGCCCATACGCTCAAGTCCTGCGGCAGGCGGCTGACGAAATCGCGGTACTGGGTCAGTACCGACTTGGCCTGCTCGTGCGGGAATACGACCAGGCCGCCGAAGATTTGCGGCCCGACTTCATGCAGCTGGAACTGGAACAAGGTCACCACGCCGAAATTGCCGCCGCCGCCGCGGATCGCCCAGAACAGGTCGGGCTCGTGGTCGGCGCTGATCCAGCGCCGTTCGCCGTCGGCAGTGACGATCTCGGCCGCGATCAGGTTGTCGACCGTCAGGCCGTACTTGCGGCTCAGCCAGCCGAAGCCGCCGCCCAGCGTCAGGCCGGCGACGCCGGTGGTGGAATTGATGCCGAGCGGTGTCGCCAGCCCGAACGCCTGTGCCTCGTGGTCGAAGTCGGCCAGCGTGCAGCCGGCGTCGACGTAGGCGTGGCGCGCGTGCACGTCGATCCGCGCAACGCGCATCGGCGACATGTCGAGCATCAGGCCGCCGTCGCAGACCGCGTTGCCGGCGATGTTGTGGCCGCCGCCGCGTACCGCCAGCAGCAGCTGGTGCTCGCGCGCGAACGCGACCGAGCGCATGACGTCGGCGACGCCGGCGCAGCGCACGATCAGCGCCGGCCGGCGGTCGATCATCGCGTTCCAGACGCTGCGCGCCTGGTCGTAGCCGGCTTCGCCCGGCCGCAACAGCGGGCCGCGCAGTCCGGATTTGAAGGAGTCCAGTACTTCGTTGGGGAGAGTGGTCATGATGCGCCTCGGCAAAAGGTCGAATTCCAAGGGGCAACAGCTATCCGGCCGGCGGGCCGCCCCAGCATGACTGTCCATCCGAAAACCAGCGGCGCGCAGCGGAGCCGGCTGCCGAAGCGCCGCCTGCTGGACAGCGCATAGGCCCACGATAGGACGCCGCGATGCCGCGCGCTTGATTTTTCTCAATGCCCGGGAATGCTTTGATGGCGCGCATCGGCGCCCGCCGCAATCCCAGGTTTCGGCAAAAACACGGGGAGTATGGTGCAAAAACGGCCATGAAATGCGCGGTATGACGGTCCTGTTGCGGGAGTATCTGCGCTGCTACAATGGCGTCCCTGTTTTCTCGCCAGCATCTTCTGCATGTCTTCCTCTCCGCCGTCCGGTCTGAACGCGCCGCAGCGCGCAGCGGTCACGTACATGGACGGCCCCTGCCTGGTACTGGCCGGCGCCGGTTCCGGCAAGACCCGCGTGATCACGCAAAAGATCGCGCACCTGATCGAAACCTGCGGCTACGACGCCAGGAACATCGCGGCGCTGACCTTCACCAACAAGGCCGCCGCCGAAATGCAGGAGCGCATCGCCAAGCTGCTGAAGGAACCCAAGCAGGCCAAGCAGCTGACCATTTCCACCTTCCATTCGCTGGGCGTGAAGATACTGCGCCAGGAAGCGGCGCAGCTCGGCCTGAAGGATCGCTTCTCGATCCTGGACGCCGACGACTGCTTCGCGCTGGTGCAGGACCTGGCCGCCACCACCGACAAGCAGCTGATCCGCCGCATCCAGGGCGCGATGTCGCTGTGGAAGAACGCGATGATCGATCCCGACGCCGCGCTGAAGCAGGCGGCGGACGAGGACGAGGCGCAGGCCGCGCGCATCTACCGCAGCTACGTCGCCACGCTGTCGGCCTACCAGGCGGTCGATTTCGACGACCTGATCCGGCTGCCGGTCGAACTGTTCCGCGCCAAGGAAGAAGTGCGCGACAAGTGGCAGCGCCGGCTGCGCTACCTGCTGGTCGACGAATACCAGGACACCAACACCTGCCAGTACGAGCTGGTGAAACTGCTGGTCACCGGCATCGGCAAGAAGCCGATGTTCACCGCGGTCGGCGACGACGACCAGGCGATCTATGCCTGGCGCGGCGCCACCATCGAAAACCTGAAGACACTGCAGGTCGACTTCCCCGACCTGAAGGTGATCAAGCTGGAGCAGAACTACCGCTCGACCACGCGCATCCTGCAGGCCGCCAACGCGGTGATCGGCAACAACCCGAAGCTGTTCGACAAGAAGCTGTGGTCGGAGCATGGGCTGGGCGACCCGATCAAGGTGCTGGCGATGGAAGACGACGAGCGCGAAGCCGAGCAGGTGGCGATCCTGCTGTCGGCGCACCGCTTCGAGCGGCGCGCGAAGTTTTCCGATTACGCGATCCTGTACCGCGGCAACCACCAGGCGCGCGTGATCGAGCAGGCGCTGCGGCGCGAGCGCATCCCGTACACGATGTCCGGCGGCCAGAGCTTCTTCGACCGCGCCGAGATCAAGGACATCATCAGCTACCTGCGCCTGATCGCCAACGAGGACGACGACCCGGCCTTCATCCGCGCCGTCACCACGCCCAAGCGCGGCGTCGGCCAGGCGACGCTGGAAGCGCTCGGCGCCTACGCCGGCCAGTGGCAATGCTCGCTGTTCGAGGCGGTCTACAAGGGTGGCGTCGAGGCGATCCTGGCCGAGCGCCAGCTGGCGCCGCTGCGCCAGTTCTGCGATTTCATCAACCGGCTGGAAGCGCACGCGCACCGCGAGGGCCACGCGGCCGAACTGCTGGACCAGATGATGAAGGAAATCGAGTACGAGGCGTACCTGTACAACACCTTCGACGACCGTGCCGCGCAGAACAAGTGGCAGAACGTGCTCGACTTCACCGCCTGGCTGAAGGAAAAGGGCAGCGGCGGCAAGGACGGCGCCGACGCCGAAAAAAGCCTGCTCGACCTGACCCAGATGGTGGCCCTGATGACGATGCTCGAAGGCCGCGACGAAGAGCCGGACGCGGTGCGCATGTCGACGCTGCACGCATCGAAGGGGCTGGAATTCCCGCACGTGTTCCTGGTCGGCGTCGAGGAAGGCATCCTGCCGCACAAGGGCGACCCGGACGCGCCGGTCGAGACGATGGCCGCCCGCATCGAGGAAGAGCGGCGCCTGATGTACGTTGGCATCACGCGCGCGCAGCGCAGCCTGCACGTATCCTGGTGCAAAAAGCGCAGGCGCGCGCGCGAATCGATCCATTGCGACCCGTCGCGCTTCATCAAGGAAATGCAGCTCGACCAGGGCGATGCGGTGCCGACCGAAGAAGAAGTGCTGACGCCGCAGAACCGGCTGGCGAACCTGAAGGCATTGCTGGCGAAGCCGAAGGCGGCCTGAGCGCATCCCGCCTGCCGGAACAGGCTCTTATTCCTGCAGGCGTTCCGATTCGATCACATGC
>JBAUJK010000091.1:0-15047 GCA_049683695.1 Burkholderiaceae bacterium | reverse complement strand
CCAGCCCGTGAAATCACGCACCATGAAGGCGGCATCAGCAAGCTGCGCGCGCTGGCGGATCAGGAGCAACCGGACGCGATCATCGTCGAAGGCTTGTGCCGTGACACCGGAGAACTGGCCTCGATCGAGTTCGTGACGACGATTTACCCGTCGATGATGATCATCATGCTGTGTTCGCAGCAAAGTTCCGATTTCCTGATCCATGCGATGCGGGTCGGTGTGCGCGAAGTGCTGCCGTCTCCACCGAGTGCAGACGCACTGGAAGCGGCGGTAGCGCGCGTGGAAGCGAAGCTGGGTTTGCGCGGAGTCCAGCGTAGCGCCCGTATCCTGGCTTTCATGCCGGCCAAAGGCGGCAGCGGCGCTACCTTCCTGGCTGCCAACCTGGCTCACCAACTGGCGGCGGAGGGGAAAAGGGCGCTGCTGCTCGATCTCAACCTGCAGTTCGGCGAGGCGTTAATGACCGTCCATGATCGCAAGGCCAGCAGCGATATTGCCGAAATCGCGCGCAACCTGTCCCGGCTGGATGCCTCCTTTTTGGCATCGTCCACGGTGGAGGTTGCGCCTAACTTCGCGGTCCTTGCCGCACCGGAGGATCCAGGGCAGGCACTGCAGGTCAAGCCGGAACATCTGGACGCGATACTGAATCTGGCCGCGACCCAGTTCGACTTCATTATCCTGGACGTCAGCCGGAATCTGGACGATCTGACGATCAAGGCGCTGGACCGCGCCCACCAGGTGTTTCTAGTCCTGCAGATGGCACTGCCGTTCGTTCGCAACGCCAATCGCATGATGGGTGTGTTCCGCTCGCTGGGGTATCCGCCAAACAAGGTCGAACTGGTGGTCAACCGCTTCGGCAGGAACGGGGAAATCGGGTTGGACGACGTGCGCGCCAGTCTCGGCGTCCATCAGATGCGCACCATTCCCAATAGCTACAAGGAGGTCGTAAAGGCCATCAACCAGGGTGTGCCCCTGTCCAGTATTTCCAGATCAAGTCCGGTATTCAAGGCCATCGGCGAACTGGTGGAGTCCTTGCTGCCGAAGGCCGACGAACTACAAGGGGGCTTGCTGAGCCGCTTGTTGAAACGCTAGGAAACCGAACCTGAAAAGGGCGCAACATCATGAGCATCAGGGATTTCCGGGACCTGCTGGCACGGAAAAAGGAAGAACAGAAGCCGCCGGACGCAATGACGGAAGCCGGGCCGGCCGCGTTGCCATCGCAATTTGCGCCGGCGGCCGAGTCGTATCTGAAACTGAAGAGCAAGCTGCACTTGCAGATTCTCGACAAGGTGGATTTGACGTCGCTGGAATCGATGTCGGAATCGCGCCTGCGCGAAGAGATCGCCACGCTGGTGGAACTGATGCTGACCGAGAATCCGGCCCAGATCAACGATCTGGAACGCCGCATGCTGGTGCGGGACATTCAGAATGAAATGCTCGGGTTGGGGCCGCTGGAGCTGCTGATGGCCGACCCGACGGTTTCCGACATCCTGGTCAACAGCTACAACCAGATATATGTCGAGCGCCGCGGGAGGCTGGAGCTTACCAATGTCAGCTTCACCGATGACAAGCACCTGTTGCGCATCATCGACAAGATCGTATCCCGGGTAGGCCGCCGCATCGACGAGTCGAGCCCGATGGTGGATGCGCGCCTGCCGGACGGCTCGCGCGTCAATGCCATCATTCCGCCGATTGCGCTGGACGGTCCGATGGTTTCCATCCGGCGTTTTGCGGTCACGCCGCTGAAAATGGACGATCTGGTCAATCGCTACAAATCACTGACGCCCGACATGGCGGCCGTGCTCGAGGGCTTGGCCAAGTCGAAGGTCAACATGCTGATTTCCGGCGGCACCGGTTCCGGCAAAACGACGCTACTGAACATTCTGTCCGGTTACATCCCGGTGACCGAGCGCATCGTCACTATCGAAGATGCAGCCGAACTGCAATTGCAGCAGCCACATGTGGTTCGGCTGGAAACGCGGCCGCCGAACATCGAAGGCAGGGGCGAAGTGAATCAGCGGGCGCTGGTGCGCAACGCGCTGCGGATGCGGCCCGATCGTATCGTGATCGGGGAAGTGCGCGGCGCCGAAGCGGTGGACATGATGCAGGCGATGAACACCGGCCACGAAGGCTCATTAACCACGATCCACGCCAACAGCGCCCGCGACGCCATTTCTCGCCTGGAGAATATGGTGAGCATGGCCGGGCTGAATCTGCCGCATAAGGTGGCCAGGCAGCAGATTGCCGCTGCCCTGACGGTGATCGTTCAGGGAAACCGGCTGCCGGATGGCCAGCGCAAGATCACCAGCATTCAGGAAATCACCGGTATGGAAGGCGAGGTCGTCACCATGCAGGAGATCTTCACTTTTCGGCAGACCGGCATCGACGCAGCCGGCAAGGTGACCGGGTACTTCCACGCTACCGGCATCCGTCCCAAATTTACCGACAAACTGCGTAATTACGGTGTCAATTTATCGGATTCGCTGTTCGATCCCGCCAACCGCTACGAGTGAGGGAGGCCATATGAGAGACCTGCTTGCCGGTGGATTTTTCCCGTTCCTGGCTGTTACGGCTTTCATCGCTGTCGTGCTCCTGATTGAAGGACTGTACATGCTCTGGAACTCGTACAAGGGTCCGGAAGCCAGGAAAATCGAGCAGCGCCTGCGTGCCCTGTCCGCCGGTTCGGATAGCAGCGAGCGGGCCGCGGTGCTGAAAAATCGGATGCTGAGCGAGGTTCCGGCCATCCAGCGCCTGCTGCTGGGCATCCCGCGCATTCGTCGCCTGGACCGGCTGCTATTGCAGTCCGGCCTGGATTGGACAGTGGCGCGATTCCTGTTGATGTCCCTGCTGTTCGGCGCGTTCACGTATGTTGTCCTGTCGTTCGCCAACGTTCTCCGATTTCTGCAGCTGGGCTTTGCGCTGGCTGGGGCCTTTCTGCCTGCAGCCTACATGCAGTGGAAGCGCAGAAAGCGCCTGAGAAAACTGGAGCGGCAGCTGCCGGATGCGCTGGATTTGATCGGGCGGGCGCTGCGTGCCGGGCATGCATTGCCGTCGGGTCTGCAGATGGTTGGGATGGAAATGACGGATCCGGCCGCCGAGGAATTTCGTACTACCTATGACGAAATCAATTTCGGTATTTCGATGCAGCAGGCGCTGATGAACCTGACTGAACGGGTTCCATTGACCGATTTGCGATATTTCGTGGTTGCCGTACTGATTCAGCGCGAAGCTGGCGGCAATCTGACCGAAATACTGGACAACCTCAGCAATCTGATCCGTAACCGACTGAAGTTCCAGGCGAGTGTCCGGGTATTGACTACCGAAGGGCGGATGTCGGCGTGGGTATTGGGACTATTGCCTTTTGCGCTTGCCGGCCTTCTCAATTTCGCGAATCATGATTTCATCAGTGTTTTGTGGACCGATCCTGCCGGCATCAAGATCACCAATATCTTGCTGGCAATGATGGCCGTAGGTGCTTTCTGGATGTATCGGCTCATTCAAATTCGCGTGTGAACCCGAATATATATAGCCCGAGGTAAAAAATGCTCGTTTATGCGGCAATAATTTTTGTCCTCTCGACCTTGGCGAGCGCAGCTGTTCTTGTATGGCTGGTTCCCAATCAATCGCAGAAGCGTCTCCAGGATATGGCGCAGCCGGCAGAAAAAGGTGATTGGGTGAAAACGGCGGTCACTCTTGCCGGGCCATTGGCCAAGCTGTCTGTTCCGGGGGGCAAATGGGAAAATTCTCCACTCCGCATAAAGTTCATCAACGCCGGCATCCGCAGCGCGAACGCACCGATTCTCTTCTACGCGGCGAAGACCCTGCTACCCATGGTGTTCGCGTTCATGACATACGTGGCGTTGACGGCGGCGGGAAAGAGCCTGGAAAGCATGACACTGCTCCTGGTGTTGCTGATTGTCGCCACGGTGGGATGCTACACCCCGAACATAGCGCTCAGCCGGGCCATCAAGGCGCGCAAGCGGGAAATATTTGAAAATTTCCCCGACGCCGCCGACCTGATGCTGGTGTGTGTGGAGGCGGGGTTAGGCCTGGATGCGGCGTTGATCCGAGTGGCCGATGAAATGAAGATCAAAAGCCGGGCGCTGACCGAAGAGATTCATTTGACCAGTCTGGAAATCCGTGCCGGCAGCACGCGCGAGCAGGCATTGCGCAATCTTGGCTTGCGCAGCGGGGTGGAGGAAATCAACAATTTTTCATCGATGCTGTCGCAGGCAGACAAATTCGGTACCAGTATCGGCGATTCACTGCGTGTCTTCTCCGACGACTTGCGCCACAAGCGGCAAATCCGTGCCGAGGAACTGGCTGCCAAGCTGCCAACCAAGATGTTGTTTCCCATGGTGTTCTGCATCTTCCCCGCAGTCAGCATGGTGATTCTTGGGCCGGCTGGAGTGCAGGTGTACCGGGTGCTGTTGCCAATGTTGGCCGGCCACCACTAGCCGGCGCCTGGCAGACGGTGGCAGCCCCGTGGAGGCTCCGCCAGGCCCTGGAATTGGCAGGGGGAAATGTGGCGATCTGTATGGCCTTGCCTGGTGCCCGGCGCGCATCGCCCGGGCCATGGTGGTCCGTCGGCTGCACCCGGGCGGGATACGGAATAGTATGCGTTAACCGATGCTGATGGTTTCGCCTGTTCCGTCATAGTTTCTATCTCACTTGGGAGATTGATATGAGCCAATACCAGATCGCAGTCCTCGTCGGCAGCTTGCGCCGCGAATCCTTCAACCACAAGCTGGCCAATGCCGTCGTCAAGCTGGCGCCGCCGGAATTTTCGTTCAAACAATTGCAGATCGACGATTTGCCGCTCTACAACCAGGATCAGGACGGCAATCAGGCCGAGTCCGTCAAACGCCTGAAGAGCGAGGTGGCAGCAGCGCAGGGCGTGCTGTTCGTCACCGCCGAATACAACCGATCGATTCCCGGCGTGCTGAAGAATGCGATCGACAACGCGTCGCGCCCGTACGGCCAGAGCGCCTGGGCCGGCAAGCCGGCCGGCGTTCTGGGGATTTCGATCGGCGCGATCGGCACGGCGCTGGCGCAGCAGCATCTGCGCAACGTGCTGGCCTACCTCGACATGCCCACCATGGGTCAGCCGGAAGTCTTCCTGCAGATGAAGGACGGCTTGTTCGACGACGCCGGCAACATCGGCAACTCGGATACGAAGAATTTCCTGCAGGGCTGGATGGACAGCTACGTCGCCTGGATCAGGAAGCACGCGCAGGCTGCCGGCTGAGCCGGCACCAGGATCCCAGTGACGGCGGCCATGCCCGCCGTCGGAAAAAGTTCGGTGCGCGCCGCGGTCGTGCGGCGGCTTGTGCATCTGGCATCGGCTAGTTACGATGCACGCGGAGCGCTGGTGGCAACCCGATCCGGCGTGAACGTCGATTCAACCGGGAGACACCATGCCGTTTCGCAAATTGTTGACCGCCGCTGTCCTCGCGGCCGGCGCCGTCTGCGCCACCTTGCCGGCGTCGGCGCAGCAGGTGATCAAGCTGTCCACCACGACCAGCACCGAGAATTCCGGTCTGCTGTCCTACCTGCTGCCGAAGTTCGAGAGCAAGACCAACAGCCGTGTGCACGTGATTTCGGTCGGCACCGGCAAGGCGCTGGAACTGGCGAAGAACGGCGACGTCGACGTCACGCTGGTGCATGCGCGCCCGCTGGAAGACAAGTTCGTCGCGGCCGGCTACGGCGTCAACCGGCGCGACGTGATGTACAACGACTTCATCATCGTCGGGCCGGAGTCCGATCCGGCCGGCATCAAGGGCAGCAAGGACGTGCTGGCGGCGATGAAGAAGATCGTCGACAGCGGCGCCAAGTTCATCTCGCGCGGCGACAATTCCGGTACCGACGTGATGGAAAGGGGCTACTGGAAAGAGGTCGGTTCCCAGCCGCAGGGCAGCGCCTACGTGTCGGCCGGGCTCGGCATGGGTGAGGTGCTGAACATGGCGGCGCAGATGCAGGCCTATACGCTGACCGACCGCGCCACTTACATCTCCTATCGCGCCCGCACCGGCCTGGCGATCGCGGTGGAAGGCGACAAGCGCATGTTCAACCCGTACGGCATCATCGCCGTCAATCCCGAGCGTTACAAGGACATCAACTACAAGGGCGCGATGCAGCTGATCGAATGGATCACCTCGGGCGAAGGGCAGCAGGCGATCGCCGGCTTCAAGGTCGACGGCCAGCAGCTGTTCTTTCCGTCCTACAAGGCGGCGCAGTAGCGGCGGAGGACGGGCCGTTTTCGCGTAAAATCCGGACGGCAGCGACGGCGCGTTCCCGCGGAATCCGCGGTGGCGCGCCGTCCGCGCATCGTCCAGCCTCAACCTGAAGATCGACCCACATGAGCATCAAGTCCGACAAATGGATCCGCCGCATGGCGCTCGAGACCGGCATGATCGAGCCGTTCGAGGCCGGCCAGGTGCGTACCGCCAACGGCCACAAGATCGTCTCCTACGGCACGTCGTCGTACGGCTACGACATTCGCTGCGCCGACGAATTCAAGGTGTTCACCAACATCAACAGCACCATCGTCGACCCGAAGAACTTCGACGAGAAATCCTTCGTCGACGTCAAGAGCGACGTCTGCATCATCCCGCCGAATTCGTTCGCGCTGGCGCGCACCGTCGAGTACTTCCGCATTCCGCGCAACGTGCTGACCATCTGCCTCGGCAAGTCGACCTACGCGCGCTGCGGCATCATCGTCAACGTCACGCCGTTCGAGCCGGAATGGGAGGGCTACGTGACGCTGGAATTCTCCAACACCACGCCGCTGCCGGCCAAGATCTATGCCGGCGAAGGCTGCGCGCAGGTACTGTTCTTTGAAAGCGACGAGGTCTGCGAGATCTCGTACAAGGACCGCAACGGCAAGTACCAGGGCCAGCACGGCGTGACGCTGCCGAAGACCTGATCGTCGGCCTGCCGCGCCAGCAGCAGCGGATCGACAGGCATCAAGTCGGCGTGCCGTCCTGCTCCCGGTTCACTAGGCCGTTCATCAACAGCGCAATGCAGCGCTCGGCGATTTCATCCGCGCTCATCGGGCCTTGCGGGTCATACCAGCGTGCGATCCAACTCAGGGTGCCGGCAATGCCGAAGGCGGTAATCTTGGGATCGCAGGCGGCGAACGCGCCTTCGGCGACGCCTTCCTGCACCAGCGTGCGGAATTGCCGGTCGATCCTGGCCTTCAGGCTGCGCAGCTGGGCGCGGCTTTGCGGCGGCAACGGATCTTCTCCGACCCGGATCAGGCACATGCCGAAATCCATCGTCACGATTTCGGCGTATTTGCGCATCACCGCGATCAGCTTTTCCGACGCGCTGCCGCCTGCCCGCTCCACTTCGTCGGCCGCCTGTACCACCATCTCCAGCCCCAGGCGCACGCATTCGAACAGGATTTCATCCTTGCTCTTGACGTAGTAGTAGACGGTCGGCTTGCTGATGTCGAGCGCTTCCGCGACTTCGTCTAGCGACGTGGCGTGGAAGCCTTTTTCGTTGAACATGCGCGCGGCGGTGCGCAATACCGCCAGGCGCTTTTCCTCGCGCTGTTCTTCTCGGCTCTTCTGCTGGTGCCACGGCGAAGACGGGAGTGCGGTGCTCATAAGGCAGGCAAGGCCAGGGGCTGGCGCAGGCGAAATGATGCCCGAGTATAGGCAGACCCTGAATAAAAATCTACTCGAAGTAGCATGTTTACTTTCAAGTAGAGATCATCTATGCTGCAGAAAAATTAAGCAGCGGCAACAGCGCACGCTACATAACTAAAACCGTTGTTTTGCGGAGGAGACCGTTGAACGACAGCCGGGAATCGCCGATCCTGCAGGTGGATGACGTCACGCTCGCGTTCGGCGGCGTCAAGGCCATCAATGGCGTCAGCTTCGCCGTGGCCCCGCGCTCGATCACGGCCGTCATCGGCCCCAACGGCGCCGGCAAGACTTCGCTGTTCAATACCATTTCCGGCTTCTATCGGCCGAATTCCGGCACCATCCGCTTTAAGGGCCAGGCCATCAACGACGTGCCGGCGCCGGCGCGCGCGCGCCTGGGCCTGGCGCGCAGCTTCCAGAACATTGCGCTGTTTCGCGGCATGACGGTGCTCGACAACATCAAGCTCGGGCGCCACGCGCACCTGAAATCCACTGTGTTCGACGCATTGCTGTACTGGGGCCGCGCGCGGCGCGAGGAGGCCGAGCTGCGCCGCGACATCGAAGAACGCATCATTGACTTCCTCGAAATCGACCACATCCGCCACGCGCCGGTCGCAGCGCTGTCCTACGGCCTGCAAAAGCGCGTCGAAATGGCGCGCGCGCTGGCCATGCAGCCCGCGGTGCTGATGCTCGACGAACCGGTGGCCGGCATGAACCGCGAGGAAACCGAGGACATGGCGCGCTTCATCCTCGACGTGCGCGAGGAATGGGGCGTGACGGTGCTGATGGTCGAGCACGACATGGGCATGGTGATGGACCTGTCGGACCACGTGGTGGTGCTGAACTTCGGCCAGGTGATCGCGCAGGGCACGCCGCTCGCGGTGCAGGCCGACCCCGAGGTCAACCGCGCCTACCTCGGCTCCGGCGACGTCGGCGAGCTGCGCCGCAAGCTGCAGGGGGCGGCGGCATGATCGATTGGGCCTATTTGTTCGAGATCAGCCTGACCGGACTCGCCAGTGGCGGCCTGTATGCGCTGGCCGCGCTCGCCTTCGTGATGGTCTACAAGGCCACGCGCGTGGTCAACCTGGCGATCGGCGAGATGCTGATGGCGGGCGGCTACCTGTTCTTCACGTTTGCCGCGATGTGGGCGCTGCCGCTGTGGCTGGCGATCCCGGCCGCGGTGCTGGCCAGCGGCTTTCTGGGTGCGGTGATCGAGCGCAGCATGATCCGGCCGCTGCTGGGCGAGCCGCCGATTTCGGTTTTCATGGTCACCATCGGCCTCGGTTCGGTGCTGGTCGGACTGGTGGAGATCATCTGGAGCGCGGACCAGCGCCGCCTGCCGGACTTCATGCCGACCAAGCCGATCATGATCGGCGACGCCTTCCTCGCGCCCAAGGTGTTCTGGGGCGCGGTGATCGCCGCCGTGTTCATCGCCGCCGTGCTGCTGGTGTTCCGCTTCTGGCGCGGCGGCGTGGCGCTGCGTGCCACCGCCAGCGACCAGGCGGCCGCCTACGCGGTGGGGATCAACGTGCCGCGCGTGTTCTCCATGGCGTGGGTGGTGTCGGCGATGCTGGCGGCGGTATCCGGGATCATCGTCGGCTCGATCGGCGGCATCTCGTCCTCGATGGGCGTGTTCGGCCTGTCGGTGCTGGTGGTGGTGATCGTCGGCGGCCTGGACAGCGTGCTGGGCGCGCTAGTCGCGGGGCTCTTGATCGGGCTGGTGGAGGCGCTCGCCGGCTCCTACCTGGGCGGCGAATACAAGCTGCTGGCCACCTTCATCGTGCTGGTCGCCATTCTGATGCTGCGCCCCTACGGCCTGTTCGGCACCCGGGAAATCGAAAGGTTGTAGCGATGCGAATCGGAACCCTGAAGGAAAGCTACGTCGCCGACGCCGCGCTGTTCGATTCGCGCACGCAGCACGCGTGGCTGCTGATCGCGGCTGCGCTGCTGCTGCTGTTCCCGTTCATGGCGAGCGACTACTGGCTGTACATGGCGTGCCTGGTCGCCATCAACGTCGCCAGCAGCACCGGCTTGAACATCCTGACCGGCTACACCGGCCTGGTGAGCCTGGGGCAGGCCGCTTTCATGGGCCTGGGGGCGTACACGGTAGCGATCCTGCAGGCGCGCTGGGGCACGCCGCTGCTGTTCAACCTGGTCGCCGGCGGCGTGGTCGCCATGGCGGGCGGCATCGTGGTCGGCATCCCGTCGCTGCGCGTCAAGGGCCTGTACCTGGCGATCGTGACGATCGCCGCCTCGTTCATCGCGCACTTCCTGTTCGCCAATTTCCAGCTCACCGGCGGCACCGCCGGCCTGTCGATGCGGCCCGGGCAATTTTTCGGGATCGACCTCGACACCTCGTTCCGGCTGTACTGGCTGATCGTGCCGGTGACGCTGTTGATGCTGCTGGGCGCGGCCAACCTGTTTCGCACACGCATCGGGCGCGCCTTCATCGCTATCCGCGACCGCGACATCTCGGCCGAGGTGCTCGGCATCCCGCTGTTGCGCTACAAGCTGCTGTCGTTTGGCCTGTCGTCGTTCTACGCGGGTGTGGCCGGCGGACTGTGGGCCTATTTTTTCCGCGTCGTCACGCCCGAGAGCTTTCCGCTATCGATGTCGATCTTTTTCCTCGCCGCCATCATCGTCGGCGGCATGGGCTCGATCCTCGGCAGCATCCTGGGCGCTGCGTTCATGACGATGGTGCCCGAGCTGCTCAAGTTCGTCGCCGACCTGCTGCCGGGTGGGACCGAGCTGACCGTCTTCCTGTCGCCGGTGCGCCTGGTCGTGTTCGGCGCGCTGATCATCGGTTTTCTGGTGTTCGAGCCGCTGGGGCTCGCGGAAATGTGGCGCCGCACGCGCCGGTTTTTTCACCTGTGGCCGTTCCGCAATTGATTCGCGGCGACCCCTTTTATCGCAACCTCGTTGTCGTAACCTCACCACCGAAGGAGACAGTCATGGACAAGCACCGCACTTCCACCCGGCGCCGCCGCCTGCTGCTGGGCGCCGCCGCAGCAGGCGCCGCCGGCCTCGCCCAGCCGCTGTCGGTGCTGGCGCAAGGCAGCGAGGAGATCGTCATCGGCGGCTCGATCCCGATGACCGGGGTGTTCGCCTTTGCCGGCGTCGGCATCAACGCCGGCATCCAGGACTACGTGAAGATCGTCAACGACGCCGGCGGCATCAAGGGCCGCAAGGTCAAGTACGTGCCCGAGGACACCGCCTACAAGGTCGACGTGTCGGTGGCCGCGTTCAAGAAGATCACCAGCCAGAACAAGGTCAACCTCTACTACGGCGACTCGACCGGTTTCGCCAAGACCATCAATCCCGAGCTGGAGCGCAACGGCAGCATGCTGATGGCCGGCGCCTCGTTCGCCACCGAACTGAACGACCCGAAGAAGTACCCGCACCAGTTCCTGGTCGGCCCCGACTACACCGAGATGTTCGGCATCCTGCTGAAGCACATCGCCAAGGAAAAGCCGGGCGCCAAGGTGGCCTTCGTCTATTCCGACTCGGAATTCGGCCGCGACCCGATCGACTCCAGCGAGGCGCTGGCCAAGAAGCTGGGACTGTCGGTGCCGGTCAAGATCATGACGCCGGCCGGCAGTGTGGACGTGTCGACCGAAGTCATCAAGCTGCGCCGCGCCGCCCCCGACTACACGATTTTCCACGGCTACATCCTGGCGCCGATCCCCGAGTTCATCACCCAGGGCAAGCAGCAGGGCATGCAGTCGAAGTGGATGGGCACCTTCTGGACCATGGACAGCTCCACCGTGATGAAGATGGGCCCGGACGGCGAGGGCTTCATGGGCGTCATGCCGTACCGCTACTACTACGACACCGAGAAGGCGCCGATGCTGGAAAAGATCCGCGCGATGCGGCCGGAATACCAGAGCACCGCCTACGTCCAGGGCTTCCTGGCCGCGATGCTGTTCCTGGAATCGGCCAAGCGCTGCCTGGACGCCAACAAGCCGCTCACCGGCGACAACCTGAAGGCCGCGCTCAACAGCATCAAGGACTTCGACACCGGCGGGCTGATCGGCGTGCCGATCACGATCGCTGGCAACTCGATCCCGGTCGGCCGCGTGTACAAGGCCGACATGAAGGCGCAGAAAATGGTCCCTGCCTCCGACTGGATCAAGCTGTAAAGCCGATGACCGGGCACGCCGCGGATCTGGTCCTCGAAGTCAACAACCTCGAGGTGGTCTACAACAAGGCGGTGCAGGCGCTGCGCGGCCTGTCGCTGGCCGTGCCGCGCGGCCAGATCGTGGCGCTACTCGGCAGCAACGGCGCGGGCAAGAGCACCGCGCTGAAAGCCATCTCGGGGCTGCTCGCATTGGAGAACGGCGCGCTCGAATCGGGCAGCATCGCCTTCGACGGCCAGGACACCGCGCGCGTGGCGCCGCAGCAGCTGGTGCGGCGCGGCCTGTCGCACGTGATGGAAGGGCGGCGCGTGTTCGAAGACCTGACCGTGGAGGAAAACCTGGTCGCCTCGACCTATGCGCTGAGCGGGCGCGGCGGCGCCAAGCCTGACTTCGACCTGGTGTACAGCTACTTCCCGCGCCTGCACGAGCGGCGCCGCGGCCTGGCCGGCTATTTGTCCGGTGGCGAGCAGCAGATGCTGGCGATCGGTCGCGCGCTGCTGGCACAGCCGGCGCTGATGCTGCTCGACGAGCCGTCGCTCGGCCTGTCGCCCAAGCTGACCGAGGACATCTTCGGCATCATCGCCCGCATCAACGCCGAGCGCGGCACCAGCATGCTGCTGGTCGAGCAGAACGCCACCGTGGCGCTGGCCGTGGCGCATAGCGGCTACATCATGGAAAACGGCAAGATCGTCATCGACGGCAGCGCCGAGCGCCTGGCCAACGACCCCGATGTGCGCGAGTTCTATCTGGGCATGGGCGGCGCCGGCGAAGCCAGGAGCTTTCGCGACGTCAAGCATTACAAGCGGCGCAAGAGGTGGCTGTCATGACCGCGTCGACCATCGCGACGCCGTCGCTGATCCTGCCGCAGCTGCTGCGCGAACAGGCCCGCCGGCAGCCGGACAAGGTGGCGATCCGGCAAAAGGATTTCGGCATCTGGCAGCCGACCACCTGGTCCGGCTATTACCGCCGCGCCAGCCATTTCGGGCTCGGCTTGCGCGCGCTCGGCGTCGCGCCGAACGGCCATGTCGCGGTCATTTCCGAAAACCGCATCGAATGGGTACTGACCCAGATGGGCGCCGGCCTGACCGGCCTGATCGCAGTCGGCGTCTATCCGACCAGCCCGACCGCGGAAGTCGCCTACGTGCTGCAGCACGCGGACGTCGACGTCATCGTCTGCGAAGACCAGGAGCAGACCGACAAGGTGCTGGCGGTGCTGGAGCAATTGCCGCGCCTGCTGAAGATCATCGTGATCGAGAACAAGGGCTTGCGCAGCTATTCCGCCGCAGAGCGCGAACGGATCATGACCTTCGCCGAGGTCGAGGCGCTCGGCGCCCAGCATGAGGCGCGCCATCCGGATCTGATCGAGCAAACCCTGGCTGCGCAAACGCCCGACGATATCGCGCTGATGATCTATACCTCCGGTTCGACCGGCAAGCCCAAGGGCGCGATGATCAGCTACGCCAACATCCAGGGCGTGACGCCCGGCATCATCGAGCGCCTGCGGCTGGATGCCGGCACCACGCATTTGTCCTATCTGCCGCTATGCCATGTGGCGGAGCAGATGCTTACTACCTTCGTGCCGCTGCAGCTCGGCTCGCAGGTCAATTTCGGCGAGTCGATCCGCACCGTCCAGGAAGACCTGCGCGAGCTGGCGCCGACGATGTTCCTCGGCGTGCCGCGCATCTGGGAAAAGCTGCACGCGGCGATCATGATCAAGATCGAGGAAACCGGCCGCCTGCGCCGCTGGCTGTTCCAGCGCGGCATGGCACTCTGCCGCCCGTTCGCGGAAAAGAGCGCCGAGCAGCGCAGCCTGGGCGAGCGCCTGTGCTACTGGACCTTCTACTGGCTGATCTTCCGCTCGCTGCAGAATTTCATCGGCCTGCGCCGCGCGCGCGTGGCACTGACCGGCGCGGCGCCGATCCCGCCGGAAACGGTGCGCTACTTCCGCACGCTCGGCCTGCCGCTGATCGAGGTGTACGGGCTGACCGAATCGACCGGCATGATTACCGGCCACCGGCTCGACCGGGTCCGCGTCGGCAACGTCGGCGAAGCGACGCTGGGCGCCGAGTGCCGGGTCGGCGCCGACGGCGAACTGCTGGTGCGCGGCGGCATGGTGTTCGCCGGCTATTACAAGGATGCGGAAGCCACCGCGCGCAGCATCCGCGACGGCTGGCTGCATACCGGCGACGTGGTGACGATCGAGGATGGTTTCATCCGCATCGTCGACCGCCTGAAGGACATCATGATCACGGCCGGTGGCAAGAACCTGACGCCGTCCGAGATCGAGAACGCGGTCAAGGCCAGCCCCTACATCAAGGAGTGCATCGCCATCGGCGAAGGCCGCAAGTACGTGGCGGCGCTGCTGCAGATCGATTATGAAATCGTCGCCAAGTGGGCCGAGGCGCGGCGCATCGCCTTCACCCATTTCCGTTCGCTGGCCGAGCATCCGGAAGTACGCAAGCTGGTCGAGGCCGAAATCGCACGCGCCAACGGCCAGCTGGCGCAGGTCTCGCACATCCGGCGCTTCCACTTGTTGACCAAGGAGCTCGACCACGACGACGGCGAAGTGACCGCCACCATGAAGGTGCGGCGCGCCAGCATCTACCAGACCTACGCCGCCGAAATCGATGCCTTGTATGCGTGACCGGCCAGGCGCGCGCGGCTTTGGCAACGGGGTTTTCACGTAAAATCCCCGCCAGCCGCGACGCCGCCTGCATCGACGCCACGCCGTCTGGGCATCCTGGTCGGCATCGCATCACGCTGCCGAAGACCCGAGACCGCGGCCCGCGTCCATCCCATCCTGAACCGACCACAACGGAGTTCGACATGCAACAGCCGACCAGCGGCAACGCCCGCATTTCCTCTGCAGGCAGCATCACCGCGGTGCGCGGCATCCGCGTCGGCCACTACACCGATACCCGCCGTGCCACCGGCTGCACCGTGATCCTGGCCGACGGCGGCGCGACCGCCGGCGTCGATGTGCGCGGTGCCGCGCCCGGCACGCGCGAAACCGATCTGCTGGCGCCCTGCAACCTGGTCGACAAGGTGCACGCGGTTCTGCTGTCCGGCGGCAGCGCCTTCGGGCTGGATGCCGCCACCGGCGCGATGCGCTACCTGGAAGAGCAGGGCATCGGCGTCGACGTCGGCGTCGCGCGCGTGCCGATCGTGCCGGCCGCGGTGCTGTTCGACCTGGATTCCGGCGATCCGAAGGTCCGGCCCGACGCCGCCGGCGGCTACCAGGCCTGCCTGGCTGCGAGCGCTGAGC